>JALZIX010000020.1 GCA_030860025.1 Actinomycetota bacterium | reverse complement strand
CGATGGTCGTGCAGCACAAATCGCCGCACCGCCGTGCCGGTGTCAGGCCGACGTGGCATCGAGGTGGCGCTACGCGGTCAGGTCGAGGACGACCTTGCCCCGAACGTGACCCTCAGCCACCATGTCGCGTGCCTGCGCCACTTGATCAAGGGGGAACACGGCTGCCGTCTCAACGTGCAGCTCCCCTTGGGACACCAGCCCCAGCAATTCTTCGAGTCGCTCACGATCCGGATGTGTGGCCTGCAATCTGCCGCCCAGCTCGAATACGCGCGGGTCCACCACGGAGAGCAACCGCTCGCGGTCGGACAGCAGTTCGACACTCTGGTCGAGCGCTGGGCCCCCGATCAGGTCCAGTACCGCGTCCACCCCGTCCGGAGCCAGCGCCCGCACGCGCTCGACCAACCCCTCGCCGTATTCGACCGGTTCCGCGCCCAACGATCGCAGGTAGTCCGCATTGGCATCCCTTGCCGTGCCGATGACGCGGGCACCGGCCCGGCGGGCAAGTTGGACAGCCATCGTGCCCACTCCACCCGCGGCGGCATGCACCAACACGGTCTCCCCGGAGGCGACGGCAAGACCCTCACCACCGAGCGCCTGAGCAGCGGTCAACCCACCCTGGGGCACTGCCGCGGCCGTCAAGGCGTCCACGTTCTCGGGCTTCGGTACGAAGGCACCCGCCGGTCCCACCAGGAGTTCGGCATAGGCACCGTTGGAGACGTCGCTCTGGACGTAGCCGACGACCTCATCACCGACGGCCAACCGTCCCACCTCCGCCCCGACCGCATCGACTACGCCGGCCAGCTCGAGACCCAACACGACGGGAAAGGTCACCGGCACGAAATCGTGCAGATAGCCGGCTCGAAGTTTCCAGTCGTACGGGTTCACACCCGCCGCATGTACGCGTACGCGCACCGTGCCCGGTCCGACCTCGGGGTCAGGTAGTTCGCTGATCTCGAGCACGTCCGAGCCGCCGTATTCATGTAGCACCGCCGCTCTCATGCGCGAAATGGTCGCGCAGATCTTCGACCCCCGGTAGACGATCCGGTGCCCTCATGACCGTGACTCGGCCGATCAACTCAAGTCTGGCGCGAGCTGAGGAATTCGAGTACCCGCTCAGTCAGGAGCGCGGAGGCGTCCGGGTCGTACGAGGGCAAGGAGCTATCGGCAAACAGGTGCTGGTCGCCGGGGTAGACGAACAGCTCGCCGCCGTCGACCGCCTCGACGAGTGCACGGGCGGCATCGATGTCGCCCTCGCCGGCGAAGAACGGGTCGGCATCCATTCCGTGCACGTGGACGGGTACGCCGTCGGGCCACGACCCGAACTCCTCGGGCGGTACGCAAGATTCGAAGAACAGCGCCCCGCGAGCACCGGGCCGGGTCTGTGCCAGCTTCTGCGCCGGCATCACCCCGAGGGAGATTCCGGCGTAGACCAACTCGGCCGGCAGCCCGTCGGCGGCCCGTACGCCGCGCTCGACGACCTCGCCGAAACCGATCTCCCCGGCGAATGCCTGCCCGTCCTCGATGCTGTCGAAGGTTCGGCCGTCGAACAGGTCGGGAGTGTGGACGGTGTGCCCGGCGCCGCGTAGCTCGTCGGCGAACGCGACGACTCCCGGCGTCAGTCCCTGGATGTGGTGGAACAGCAGAACCTCTGCCATCTTTACACTCCTTGTCACAGGTGCCGGGAAGCAACGATCCAATAATATAGATTGATCCAATAATGTCGAGCAATAGGGATTTCCCGGACTACGACATCGTGGACCGGATCGTGGTGACCAAGCCTGGCGAGCTGCGCGCCATGGCAGACCCGCTGCGGACGACGATTCTCGATCTGCTGCTCGAACGGGCCGCCACGGTGGCAGAGTTGGCCGCTGCCGTGGGGCGACCGAAGAGCACCGTGGCCTACCACGTCAACGTCCTGGTCGGTGCCGGGATGCTGCGGGTGGTGCGCACCCGTCGCGTACGCGCCATCGAGGAGCGGTTCTACGGGCGTACCGCCCGCGTCTTCTTCGTCGGCAAGGTCCCACTCGAAGAGGTGACGCCACCGCCGTGGACCAACTATCTGGCCGATGCCGCAGCCGAGTCCATGCCCGCCTACCACGCTGACACCATGTTCGCCCTCATGCGGCACGCCCGGATCTCTCGCCAGCGAGCAGCCGAGTTCTGGGAGCGGGTCGACGGAGTCATCCGCGAGTTCACCCAGCTGCCACGCGAGGGTGACACCGTGTACGGGCTGGTCGCCGGCCTCTACCCGACCGAACACCCGACCCTGCCTCCACCGGACCCGGAAGCATTGGTGGAGGCGTCTGGTGATGGCTGACGCCGACGACGTGCGCCGCATCGCACGTGCTCTGCCGGCCGTGGAAGAGATCGACAGCGACGGCTTCGACTTCCGGACCGCCGGCAAGGGCTTCGTCTGGTCCTATCCCGAGCGCAGGCCAGGTAAGCCGCGCCGGATCCGGACGGACATCGCGGTGCTCTACGTCGGGGACGAGGCCGAGAAGCAGGCTCTCCTCCTCGGCGAGCCGACTGTCTTCTTCACGACACCCGGTTACGAGGGCTGGCCGTTGGTGCTGTTGCGGTTGGCGGAGGTGGACGTCGATCGAGTGACGGAGCTGGTGACCGACGCGTGGCGGATGCGTGCGCCCGTGGCGTTGCGCGCTGCCGGCGGCGAGGATCGCGACCTGTCAGGCGCCAGAACTCGGCCTAATTGAGCGCACTCTGGTGACCGCTGGTCAGAGGGTGCGGAGGATCTCCTCGACCCGTTCGCGTGCGTCGCCGAAGAGCATTCGGGTGTTGTCTCGGAAGAACAGCGGGTTCTGGACGCCGGCGTATCCGGTGTTCATCGACCGCTTGAACACGATGACGTCCTGCGCCTCCCACACGGCGAGCACAGGCATGCCGGCGATCGGGCTGTCGGGATCCTCCAGTGCGGCCGGGTTCACCGTGTCATTGGCGCCGATCACCAGGACCACCGAGGTGCTGGCGAAGTCGTCGTTGATCTCATCCATCCCCAGGACGATGTCGTAGGGCACGCGGGCCTCGGCCAGCAACACGTTCATGTGTCCGGGCAAGCGACCGGCAACGGGGTGAATCCCGAACCGGACTTCCACGCCCTGTTCGTCCAGTCTGCGAGTGAGTTCGGCGACCGGAGCCTGCGCGTGGGCTACGGCCATGCCGTACCCCGGAGTGATGATCACCGATTTCGCTTCGCGCAGCAGTTCGGCGGTCTCCTGGGCGGTGATCTCGGTGTGCTCGCCATCGACGGTTCCGGCGGCGGTGCTGCCCTCGTTCCCGAACCCACCAGCGATCACTGACAGGAACGATCTGTTCATCCCCTTGCACATGATGTAGGAGAGATAGGCGCCCGAGGAGCCCACCAGGGCACCGGTGATGATCAATAGGTTGTTGTCCAGAAGGAAGCCCGACGCCGCCGCTGCCCAGCCGGAATAGCTGTTCAGCATCGAGACGACCACCGGCATGTCGCCGCCGCCGATGGAGGCCACGAGATGCCAGCCCAGGGCCAGCGCCAACGCCGTGACGGCGAGGAGCACGCCGAGGTTCGGCCGTACGACGAAGCCGACAGTCAGGGCCGCAAAGGCGCCGATGGCCGCCAGGTTGAGCCAGTTGCGGCCCGGCAGCATCAGCGGGTTGGCTCCGATCCTTCCCGAGAGCTTGAGGAACGCAACGATCGAGCCGGTGAAGGTCACCGCACCGATGAAGACGCCGATCGCGACCTCGGCCGAGTGGATGCCCAGCAGCGATCCAGCAACCTCGCTCTGCTCGCCGCCGGCCTCGACCGAGTAGTAGCCGTTCCAGCCGACCAACACCGCAGCCAGGCCGACGAAGCTGTGCAGCAGGGCGATCAGCTCCGGCATGCCGGTCATCCGGACCCGGCGGGCGCGCCAGAGGCCGATCGCCGCCCCGGTGGCCATGGCGATGAGAATCAGCGCGGCTCCGGTGACATCGAGACTCCGCGAAGCAAGTCCGATGGTGGCAACGAGCGCGATCGCCATGCCCGCGATGCCGAACGTGTTGCCCGACTTCGCGGTCTCATGCCGGGACAGCCCGGCCAAACTCAGCACAAACAGCAGAGCAGCGACGATGTAGGCGGCCGAGGCGGCCGAGGCGGCAGTCATCGGTCAGCCCGGGTGAACATGCCGAGCATTCGGCGGGTGACGGCAAAGCCACCGAAGACGTTGATGCTCGCCAGTAGGACAGCGAGGAAAGCGAGCACGGTGACCAGCGCACCGGAGTGCCCGATTTGCAGCAGCGCGCCGACCACGATGATGCCGGAGATGGCGTTGGTGACCGACATCAACGGCGTGTGCAGGGCGTGGTGCACATGCCCGATCACGTAGAAGCCGACCACGATCGCCAACGCGAACACGGTGAAGTTCTCGATCAGCTGGTTCGGGGAGTATGCGGTAACGAGGAAGAGCAGTGCGGCGGCGAGCCCGACCAGGCCAAACCGACGACGCGCTGACGTCGGGCCGCTCGCGACCGGCGTCTGTTTTGTCGGCGCCTCGACCGCGGCGGCGGGTTGTGTGGCCGACACTTGGACCGGCGGCGGCGGCCAGGTCTTGTGGCCCTCGTGGACCACGGCCATGGACCGCACTACGACGTCGCCGAGGTCGAGGACGACCTGTCCGTCCCTTTGGGGGGTCAGCATCTTCATCAGGTTGACCACGTTGGTCCCGTAGAGCTGTGAGGCCTGGGCTGGCAGACGCCGGGCCAGATCGGTGTAGCCGATGATCGAGACCCCGTTCTCGGTCACGACGATCTCATCGGGCACCGAGCCCGCCACGTTGCCGCCCTGTGCGGCGGCCATGTCGACGATGACGCTGCCCGGCCGCATGCTGGTGACCATTTCCTCGGTGATCAGTCGCGGCGCCGGTCGGCCGGGGATCAGCGCCGTCGTAATGATGATGTCGACGTCGGCGGCCTGTTCGGCGTAGAGCTGGGCCGCCCGCTGGTTGTAATCGTCGGACATCTCTCGGGCGTAGCCGTCGCTGCTGATCTGCGATTCGGCGGCTGGGACGGCCACGTATGCGGCGCCCAGCGAGCGCACTTGCTCGGCGACCTCGGGCCGGACGTCGCTGCCGCGCACGATCGCCCCCAGGCTGCTGGCAGTGCCGATAGCGGCCAGGCCAGCGACCCCAGCCCCGACCACGAGCACCTTCGCCGGAGGCACCTTGCCCGCCGCGGTCACCTGCCCGGTGAAGAAGCGGCCGAACAGATGCGCTGCCTCGATCACCGCCCGGTAGCCGGCGATGTTGGCGATCGAACTCAGCACGTCCAGTGACTGCGCTCGCGAGATCCGCGGCACGGCGTCCATTGCGAGGGCGGTGATCGGGCGCGCGGCAAGAGCCTCGACCAGATCGGGGTTCAGTGCTGGTGCAAGCAGGCTCACCAAGACGGCGCCCTCGCGGAGCCGAGCGATCTCTTGAACGGACGGCTTGTCCACATGCAGCACGAGGTCGGCCTGCCATGCGTGGTCGGCCGACCCGATCTCCGCGCCCGCCGCTGTGTAGGCGTCGTCGAGGAAGCTGCTGGCCAGCCCCGCACCGCTCTGTACGAGGACCTCGTAGCCGAGTTTCAGCAGCTCCGCCACGGTCTCCGGAGTCGCCGCCACCCTCGTCTCGCCGGGGCGGGTCTCACGGGGCACTCCGATCCGCACACGCACTCCATTTCTTGGCAGTAGTTTCCCGCTGGGCGCCGGCAAACGCCCCCCGTGGTGTACGGCTGCCAGGCGGCGCGGCGGGATGGGACCAAAGCCAGAACGTTGCCATGTCTCAAATCTTCAGGTTCGGGCACCCTCAGGCTGACAGCAACGTTATGCGTTCGTTTGATCTGACGCACCGGCCCTCCGGTGTCTCGGCGGTCGCCGCAAACACAGAATGGCAAGGCGCACGCGATGCACGTGATCGACAACGACACTGCGGCTGAGCACCACCGCTGCCGACGTCGTGACCAGCTTTCCGGCGTGGGTTTAGAAGCCACGGAATCCCCGCCCGATTACTGACCGACAACGGTGCGATCTTCACCGGCAAACCCCGACCTGTCCCGATGGAGCGCCGAGGAGATCGAAGCCGTCGCCGCAGCGCTGAACAGCAGACCCCGTAAGGCCCTCGGCTGGAAGACACCTGCAGAAGCTCTCGAGAGCACTAACTCGACGTTGTCGAGAAAGCACTGAGTGACCCGGATGCCCAGGTGCGGCTGAGGGCAGCCCGTGAGGTGCTGGAGCGGGTAGTGCCACGGCACGGCAGCCTGTCCGTCACGGTGGCCACCGGTCGGGACGCCCAGGAGGCAGCGGGCAAGTCGCCCACGGAGATCATCGACGGCAAGGTTGTGCCGATGGCTGAGAGCCTGCTCGACTTTCTCGGGAGCGACATCACCCCGGACCAGTCGACCCCGTGGCTATGACCTTGACGCCAGGGAGTGTGCGAGGACGTGGATTTCTCGGCAGCAGTCCGTCGTCATCGCCGTCTCGTCCATCGCGCTCCTGGGCGCTCAACTGAGTCGGCAAATCGGTCGACGGCGGTGCCTGACAGGGCTAATGTCCGCGCCCATGACGGTCGAGCAGGACACTGGCCGCGAGCTGGCCTGGCGTGCTTTCCGGCCGGAGGACGCCGGCGCGGCAGCTGACCTGATGGCCGCCGCGGAAGCGGTCGACAAGACCGGCGAGAACTACGACGCCGACGACATCATCGAGGAGCTGGTCAATGACCTCATCGATCTGGAAGCCGACACCCGGGTGGTCTGGGACGGCGAGCAGATGGTCGCCATGGGTCATGTCTTCGGCTGGGCAACCGTCAACGAGGTGCATGGGGTCTTGTGCCAAGGATGCGTACGGCCGACCCATCGGCGACGCGGGATCGGCGCCCAACTGCTGCGGTGGCAGCTCCAGCGCGGGGAGCAATTACATGCAGCCACACATCCGCGGGTGCCAGCCAATGTGAAGGTCGGCGTGGCAGAGAACAATTCCGGACTCGAGGCACTGGTCCGCGCGGAGGGCCTGGAACCGATCCGGTCGTGGTTCGAAATGGGACGTGACCTGCATGGTGACTTTCCGGGCCTGCAGCCGGTGCCTGGGATCCGGCTCGCGCCCTTTGATCCGGACCTCGACGACGAGGTACGCCGAGCGCACAACATCGCCTTCCGCGACCACTTCGGATCCACCGAGCGCACTCCCGAGGAGTGGCGGCAGTACTTCACCGGCACCCGGGCGTTTCGCGCTGACCTGTCCTTGCTCGCCTTGGCCGACGGTTCGGGGACGGGGGAGGGCCATGCCGACGTCGCCGGCTATCTCCTGGGCTATATCTATGACGCAGATGTCGCGGCTAAAGGACGCCGCGATGTCCTTCTCGGTCAGCTCGGCACGTTGCCTGCCTACCGCGGCCGCGGGATCGGATCGGCTCTGCTGGCTCGCGCCCTTGCCGACTGGGCAGCGGCGGGGCACGAGTACGCCTGCCTGGGTGTGGACACCGCGAACGGCACCGGTGCCCTCGGCCTCTACGAACGGGCGGGCCTGCGGGTGGTGAAGACC
>JALZIX010000016.1 GCA_030860025.1 Actinomycetota bacterium | reverse complement strand
CACGCCATGGCCGGAGCCATGCTGCGGCTGCTGGGACTAGGACTGACGGCGACCCTGATGCTCGGCGTCGCGGTTGTGTTCATGGATCTCACCGCCTGGCAGTGGGGACCCACCCATCTGCCGACCTGGACCGGCTTCCCGGGTTGGCCACTCGCGGCGGGGATGCTGGTCTGTGTCGCCGTGCTGGCAATCCTGTACTCCTTCGGTCGCCGCCTGAGTGGAGCCAACACTCCGGCTGATCACACCGATGGCCGCAGCCCGCGGGCGCCACGCGCGTCAGCCGACACCCGGACCACCGACCCGTATGGCAGCGGCCACTCCGAGGACCCCGAAAGCACGCAACTCGACGTCTGCGCACCGGACGATCCGCCGACCGAACTCGGCCGGGAGGTCTTCTTCGTCGGGGACACCGACGCTCCAGCGCTGCGCAAGTTTCACCTGGCAACCGGACTGGCGCTGATCGCGATGTTGGGCGTCGCCGCCATGAAGACCGGCAAAGGACCGAGCACCGTGGCCTTCTGGGTCTTCTGGATCGCCGTCGCATTGATCACCGCGCTGGCCCTGATCGTCACGTTCCTCGGCGATCCCGAGAAGACCGTCACGGTGCAGATGGACGGTTGGTTCGCGCGCATGCGGCGCAAGTGGCATGCCGTGGTGCCCGGAGTGAGTACCGGGCTCGTCGCGGCTGCGGCACTCGAACTGGTCGCCTCGATCTGGCTCGTCGGTCAACGCCCGGTGGTCGCCGGGCGGCTGGGCATCGGCCTGCCGGGTGTGGATGGGGCCGCGTTCTGGGACTTGTGGGTGTGCACGATCGCGATCGTCCTGCTCTTCCTGTCGACGGCAGTTCTGGCTGCGCAGACCCGTACCCACGGCATCGACGCACCACCGGCCCCCTACCAGCGATTCGCGATGGGCATGACTGCGGCCCTGGCCGCCGCGGTGGGGACCTTTCTGGCCGTGGGGTACGCAGCGGCGATGTCGTTCGGTTGGGCGTGGTTCCTGGAGCGCGGCGCCGGTCCGGAGTACGAAATCACCCCGCTGTTGCAGCGGATCGCGTACGCATGGGGCCTGACGTTCCTGTTGCTGGCCGTGATGCTGATCGCGGCCGCCATCGTTTATGCGGGCCGGCGCTCGGAGTTCCTGTACCGCGCCAGAGCCGCCTTCACCTTCGGGCCCGAGCACAAGTCCCAGCAGCGGTTGCGCCTCCCGTCGAACTGGATCGCGCGGGTCGCCAGGACGATGTGGCTGGCCAGACTCAAGAACTACATCGAGATCGTGTTCTGGAGTTTCGCGGTCTTCGGAATCGTGCTGTCCCTCGCGGCGGGACTGGAGTTCATCTGGTCGAGGGAGGATCGTCCCTTCGACCTGCCCGGCCCGCTGGGCGCGCTCAGTGAGGACATGAGCGTAGGCGGCGCCACCCTGGTCATCACGCTGGGCTCGCTCGTGCTGATCGGTCTGGCCGTGGGACTGGTCTTCCTCGGCCGCGGCGCGATCCGGCAGGAGGCGGCCCGCCGCGGCGTCAATGTCGCCTGGGACGTGATCGCCTTCTGGCCGCGGGCGGCGCATCCCTTCGTACCCCCGCCGTACTCCCAACGTGCGGTCGCAGATCTACGCAGCCGGATCAGCTGGCACCTGGGGACCCCGACGCCGGTTCCGCAGGGGAGCGAGCAGGCACCCGCGCGGCCGGCCACCCATGTCGTGGTGGCCGCGCACAGCCAGGGCAGCTTGATCGCGCTCGCGGCCCTGCTCTGGCTACCGGTCGAGGAGCGGGGGCGGGTTGGGTTGGTCACCTTCGGTTCGCAGCTCAAGGTCCAGTTTCCGCGCGCCTTCCCGGCGTACGTGAACTTCTCCGTGCTGCTCTGGCTGTACGAGAAGTTCGACCAGCGCTGGATCAGCCTCTACCGCGATACCGACGCGATCGCCGGCCCGGTGCTGAGTTGGGGCCACACACCGGATCGCCTCGACGGCACGCCTCAGTCGTACCGAATCACCCAGCGGGACCAGCGCTATCCGGACGAGATCGACGTACGGACCGGTCGCCGGATCTGTGGCTCCGAGTGGCGGCTGCTCGACCCGACCCCCTACGACCTGGCGATGCAGGAGGGCGCGATCGCCAAGATCCGCGGCCACAGCAACTATCCCGACGATCCCGACTACCCAGCCGCACTGCGCGCGGTCTTCCCGCGGGTGGAACCGCCGTCGGAGGGGCCCCGACACGGGAGTGACGAGACGGCCAGGATTGACACCACAGCGACCACGCCCGTGCCGGTCAGGCGAACCCGAACGCAACGAGCGCCGAGTACGGCTGTTCCAGATGAAGCAGGTGCGCGGCCTCAGGCACCGTCGTGATCCGCGCGTCCGGCAGGTCGGCTTGGAGTCGTCGTGCGTCGGCCGCGGGTACGAGCCGGTCCTTTGCGCCGAAGGCTCCCGAGACCGGACAGCTGATCGCCGACCAGTCCATGCCGTCGCGATAGCGGAACCCGTTGCGCGCGGCCTGGCGGAACGAGCGCGGCCGCAACCCACCGACGAGCTGGTCGATGACGGACTGACGTAATCGGCGAGGGTGAGCGGCGAAGGGCCACAACAGGGGTCGTACGAGCCCCGCGCGCTTGGCCACCCGAACCGCGCCGATCCCCGGTCGGCCGGCGAGCGCGAGTACGTACTGCGTACCGAACGTCGCGGTGGCGAGCGCGCCGGGTAGTCCGCCACGCGGATGGCCGTTGATGGTGTCCACGATCGAGTAGTACGGACCTGCGGCCAGATGCACCGACTCAACGGCGCCTGGCTGCCGGACTGCCATCTCGGCGACGACCAAGGTGCCCATCGAATGCCCGACCAGCCGGACCGACGTGAAACCTGCCGTGGAGCGCGCGACCTCCAGAAGCGTGTCGGCCACCGCGGGCAGATTGAGCCGGCGCCGACGATTCTCCGACCGGCCGAAGCCCGGCAGGTCCACGAACAGCGCCGGTCCCAGATCGATCCGGCGGTCGGCCGCAGCCTGCACCAGCGGGCTCCACGTGTTCATGTCGTCGTGTACGCCGTGGAGGAAGACGGTTCCTCGCCCGCTGCCGCGTGCGTCGGCGCCGGCGCCGGTGCGCAGGCAGTGCATCCGGCCGAACGCCGTGGTGACGTCGAACTCGGTCCCGTCGATCAGTTCGGTGAGGGGTAGGACGTCGTACGGGCAGTAAGTACCCCGCACCGCCATGGGCCCATTCTCTGCGACGTATCGCCGCCAGTTGCGAAGTGCACGTATCCGGGCGGCGGGATGCGTGCATTCGATGCCTCGCGACGCGCCCCGGGCACTCCCTGGGGACGAAGCCAGCGGAGGTCGGCCCGTTTCGCGCATTCTCAGCCGATGCCACGATCGGTTCGGATACCCGACGCCCT
Organism: Actinomycetota bacterium; assembly: GCA_030860025.1. Lineage (GTDB taxonomy): Bacteria > Actinomycetota > Actinomycetes > Mycobacteriales > Geodermatophilaceae > JACCQS01. Next base: position 785 of record JALZIX010000016.1, on the reverse strand, counting down.
CACCGGGCACCCGTTCACCCTGGCTCAAGCCCGGGCGACCGGCGTGTCGCGACGCTCGCTGCAAGGACTGGCCTATCGCCGGCTCGGCTGGGGGGTCTACGTCCCGACCGATGTTTCGTGCTGCCCGGAGGTCTGGTTGGCCGCGGCCCGTTTGAGAATGCCCCCGGACTCGGCGATCTCCGGCTTGTGGGCGGCTCGGATCTGGGGCGTCGACCTACTGCGGCCCGACGAAACGGACGTCGAAGTCACTCGCCCCCGAGGGACTCCGATGATCAGAGGCGGAAACATCCGTACGCGTCGTGCGCTCATGCCGCCCACAGACGTCGCACTCGTGAACGGGTTTCCGGTGACCTCGGAGTACCGGACCGCCTTCGACCTCGCCCGCCGTGGCCCACGTGACGATGCGGTGATCGCGCTTGACGCAATGCTGTACGCACGGCTGATCAGTCGCCCAGGTCTGCGGCGCTACATCGAAGCTCACCCCGGCTGGTGTGGCGTGCGCCTTGCCACGGCCCACTTCGACCTGGCCTCGGACCGGGTCGAGTCTCCGATGGAGACCCGCATCCGGCTCGTCCTGCACGATGCCGGCTTGCCCCGACCGGCGGTGAACGAGTCGGTTTGCGACAAGCACGGACGGTTTCTGGCCCGGCCGGACCTGCGCATCAAACGGGTGCTCATCGAGTTCGACGGGGCCGTGCACCGAACCGCGCAACGGCATCGCGAAGACGTCCGCCGCCAGAATCTGCTGATCCAAGCCGGCTTCGTGGTCCTCCGCTACACCGCCT
>JALZIX010000440.1 GCA_030860025.1 Actinomycetota bacterium | reverse complement strand
CGGCACTTCCCCCCGAGGAGCCGCCGGTCGTACGGCTGGGATCCCAAGGGTTCCTGGTAACCGCCTGCGGCGAGTCGGTGTTGGCCCACAGGCACAGCTCCGGCACTCGGGTGATCCCGACGACGATGGCACCGGCAGCGCGCAGCCGGGCCACGACCGGGTGATCCCGGCTGGCCGGTGCGAGTGACGGCACTGCCGCAGTCCCGTGCGTTGTCGTCTCCCCCGCCACGGCGACGTTGTCCTTGATCGCGATCGGAACTCCAGCCAAGGGCAGATCCCGGCCACGAGCATCGGAGTCAAGCGCACGCGCTTCGGCCATGGCGGCTTCGTGGCGGACCACCCGGAAGGCGTTCCACTTGCGATCTTCGACGCGGATCCGGTCTAGGTGTGCTGCGACCACCTCTTCGGCCGACCATCGCCCAGTGCGTACAGCTGCAGAGATATCGAGCGCAGTGCAGCCGAGAACACCCACGGACGGAACCGTAGCGAACACCTCAGACGTCCTCGGTCCCGTGGACAACTGGCTCACCCCAGCCAAGAAGGCACGCAGGCTCCGCCCGGCTGCTCTACCCTCACCCCAGCCAAGAAGGCACGCAGGCTCCGCCCGGCTGCTCTACCACTCTCACCGGTGACTGATCTACCGTTCGACGTACTCGGCGACGAGTGGGATGCCGCGCCCGCCGCGGTGGCAGATTCGAGCAGCACCCAAGAGGAGCCATGACGAACACCGTGTACGCCGAACCTTCAGCAACGATCCAGAATCGCGCGCCCAATGTGGCCAAGCTGTTCCTTGACCGGGTGGCAGAGACCCCCGAACGGCCGGCCTATCGCTTCCCGGACGGCGAGGACTGGAAGTCGGTCACCTGGGCAGAGACAGGTGAGCGCGTACGGGACATCGCCGCCGGCCTTGTCTCGCTGGGCGTCGAAGCCGGGCAACGGGTGGCGATCGCTTCGGGAACCCGTTACGAGTGGATCGTCGCCGATCTGGCCATCATGTGTGCCGGGGCAGCCACCACCACTGTTTATCCGAGTTCCATGGCCGCCGAAGTAGCTTTCATCCTCGCCGACTCTGAATCGCAGGTTGTCTTCGCGGAGGACGACACGCAGATCGCCAAGTTGGTGGAGACGCGATCGGAGATCCCCCTGGTCACCAACGTCATCACCTTCGACGGCAAGTCGGACGGGGAATGGGTGCTCACCCTCGACGAATTGGCCGAGCGTGGCCGCGAGTTGCTTGCCTCGACCCCGTCGGTGATCGACGACCGGGTCAAGGCGATCGCGCCCGAATCTCTCGCCACGCTGATCTACACCTCGGGCACGACGGGACGGCCCAAGGGCGTACGGCTACGTCATTCCAGCTGGACATACGAGGGCGCGGCCGTGGCCGCCACTGGTCTGCTCTCGATCGACGATTTGCAGTACCTCTGGCTACCGCTGGCGCATTCATTCGGCAAGGTGCTGCTCACGACCCAGTTGGCGCTCGGATTCGAGACTGCGGTCGACGGCCGGGTGGACAAGATCATCGAGAATCTGGCCGTCGTGAAGCCGACCTTCATGGGCGCCGCACCACGGATCTTCGAGAAGGCCTACAACCGGATCACCACGATGGCTGCGGGCGAAGGCGGCGCCAAGAAGAAGATCTTCGATTGGGCCTTCAAGGTCGGGCGTGAGGTCAAGCGCCGGGAGGAGAAGGGGGCGTCGGTTCCGGCCCTGCTCAAGGTGCAGTACGGGCTGGCGAACAAGCTGGTCTTCTCCAAGATCCAGGACCGGTTCGGCGGTCGCGTCCGGTTCTTCATCTCCGGGGCGGCGGCACTGAACAGTGAGATCGCGCGCTGGTTCGACGCGGCGGGCATCCTGATCCTCGAGGGGTACGGGTTGACCGAGACCTCGGCGGGATCGTCGGTGAATCGGCCGGATCGCAACAAGTTCGGGACGATCGGGATCCCGTTCGAAGGCACGAAGTTCCGGATCGCCGAGGACGGTGAGCTACTCATCAAGGGCCCCGGCGTCATGGACAGCTATCACAACCTGGACGAGGCCACAGCTGAGATGCTCGACTCGGAAGGCTGGCTACACAGCGGGGACATCGCCGAAATCGACGACGACGGCTTCACGAAGATCACTGACCGGAAGAAGGATCTGTTCAAGACATCCGGCGGGAAGTACATCGCCCCGTCCCAGATCGAGTCTCAGTTCAAGGCGCTGTGTCCGTACGTCGGCCAGATCCTTGTGCACGGTAACCAGCGCAACTTCGTCTCAGCGCTGATCACCCTTGACCCGGAGGCCATCGCCGGCTGGGCGAAGTCGCAGAGTGGTCTGGAGAACGCCTCCTACGAGGAGATCGTTGCCTCGGATCAGGCCCGAAACATGGTCCAGGGCTACGTCGACAACTTGAACTCCCAGCTCAACCGCTGGGAGACGGTCAAGAAATTCGTGATCCTCGACCACGACCTGAGTATCGAATCCGGCGAGATGACTCCCTCGCTGAAGGTCAAGCGCAAGGTCGTGGAGGACAACCATCGCGAGCAGCTCGACGAGCTGTACGCCTGATGCGGCCGGACTCGATGGGGAGCCCGGAGCGTCCTAGCTACACCGGCCAGGTGACGACCGGCGGCCCAGCGGACGTACGGGCTCTGGACGGTCTGCGGATCAGCAAACTCTCCGTAGGGCCGATGGACAACAACGCCTACCTGCTCGAGTGCACCGCGACGGGCGATGGCCTGTTGATCGACGCGGCGAACGAGGCCGGCCGCATCCTGGACCTCACGAACGGCACGTCCTTGCGTCGTATCGTGACCACGCATCGGCACCGCGACCACTGGCAGGCGTTGGCGGAGGTCGTCGAGAAGACCGGCGCCGCTACCTCCGCGCACCCGCTGGACGGTGCTGAACTGCCGGTGCCGGTCAGCGACCCGATCGAGCACGGTGGCACAGTCAAGGTCGGGCAGGTGGAACTGAGCGTCATCCATCTGCGCGGCCATACGCCTGGCAGCATCGCGCTGCTCTGGGATCGCAACGGACATCACCTGTTCACCGGCGACAGCCTGTTCCCTGGGGGACCTGGGAACACGTTCGGCGACACCGAGAACTTCATTTCGCTGATGGACGATCTCGAGGAGCGGGTGTTCGCCACTTTGCCCGACGACACATGGGTCTATCCGGGCCACGGCGCGGACACGACACTCGGCGCCGAACGGCC
>JALZIX010000438.1 GCA_030860025.1 Actinomycetota bacterium | reverse complement strand
CTGGCGGGGTCGTGGCCAGCCGTCAGGCGTACGAGCCGGGCGACCTCGGCAACCCGCTCGGCGGACTGCCCTAGCGCGGCCAACTCGGTCTCGGCCAGCACTGCGCTGCGTTCCTCGTTGTCGCTGGCCCGGGGGTCATAGACCGCGTCGTGATACCAGGCGGCCAGGCGTACAGCGTCGGGATCTTCCGCATGGTCGGCGAACTCGTCGATGAACAGCTGCACGGCGCTCAGGTGCCGGATTCCGTGATAGCGGCGCTGCGGCTCGCTCCAGCGCTTGAGCAGCCGCGCCCAGGAGTCGATTGACTCCCGGCCCTTACCCACGAGGGCGGTCCAGCCGGCTACGTCGACAGACATGCGGTCAGCGAACTCCGCACGTGCGCAGGATCAACAGGGCCACCGCCTGAGCGGTCCGGATCAGATCGCTCAACTCCACCTGCTCCTTCGACGTGTGAGCCAATCTGACATCGCCCGGTCCGAAGTGGACAGTGGGGATCCCCTCCGCGGCATACAGGCGCAGGTCGCTGCCATAGGCGGCTGCTCGTTCCGGCGGGATCGCGCCGGTGATGTCCGCGGCGGCGGCCTGCACCCAGTCGAGAAGTGGATGCCCAGGCGGCATCGACCCACTGCCGAACTGTCCCCCCGCCCAGCTCACGACAGCAGGGTGATCGGAAAGCCACGGATCGGCGGCACACGCCTGCCGTACCCGCTCTTCGAACTCCTTCCGAGCCGCGCTCGAGGGCTCGCCGATCGCGACGCCGTAGCGCCCTTCAACCACCAGCCGGTCCGGCACGCTGCTGGGCCAGTTCCCCGCGTTGACGGTCCCGATGGACAGCGCGTACGGGAGGCTGTGTTCTCTGAGCCGGGCATCGGTGTCGGCGTTGCGCTCGGTCTCCAGTTCACGCAGGGCCAGATGGATCGGCCAGAAGGCCTCGAAGGCACTCACGCCGAGGTCACGGGTCGCGCCGTGGGCGGACCGGCCCGGGACCTCGATCCGGAACGTGAGCGCTCCGGCATTGGCGGTGTGGACGGTCCCGCTGGTGGGCTCCAGGATGACGGCGGCATCTCCGCGGTGACCCCTGCGCAGCGTTGCCCATGCGCCGAGGCCGCCGTCCTCTTCACCGCCGACGCTGTGCAGCGCCAGGGTGCCGGCCAGGCGCAACCCGCTGTCCTGCACGGCCTTGGTCGCTACCAGCGCAGCCACCAATCCAGCCTTCATGTCGCAGGCACCGCGCCCGTGTACGACGTCCCCGACCACCCGGGGCCGGAAGGGATCGCCCACCCACAGCGAGGGATCACCGGGCGGGACGACATCGATGTGTCCGTTGAGGATCAGCGTCGGACCGTCGGTACCGCCGGTCGTGCCGACCAGACCCCAAGACTCGGTACGTGGCGCCTCGGTACCGGGAAATTCGGGGTGGGCAAACGCATCGGCTAGGTCGATTGCCCAGAGATCGGTGTCCAGCCCGAGCTGATCGAAGTACTCGGCAAGTCGTAGCTGTGCCTCAGTCTCGGCTGCACTGCCGCTGATCGAGGGAATCGCCAAGAGTTCGAGCAGGAGTTCGGCAGCCCACTGCTGGTCAAGGGCGTCGAGCACACGCCGCTCATGAGGGGACAGGGTGGGCACACCACATAGTGGCAGCACTCCCAGCCGTCGTTGCGGATCCCGCCGCCGGAAGGCTGCAGTTGCTAGCGTGAGGCCAAGGGTCAAGATCGCGATTGCGAGGGGAATGTCGACATGACTTCTGCTCGTACCTCGGGTGTGGTGCCGTTGCTCGCGGACATTGTTCGGCTCTCCTCGGTTGGCGCGAACGAGGGCATCGTGACCCGGCACTGCGCATTGATGCTGGCGGCGGTGAACGCCCGTACTCAGTTCGTCCATTGGGCGCCCAATCGCGAGCAACTCATTGCTCGCGTCGGCGGAGACGGTCCGCCCCTCACGCTGGCCGGTCACGTCGACACCGTGCCGGCCGACGCGGCCGCCTGGAGCGTCGATCCCTGGACCGGTGCCCGTGACGGGAACCGAATCGTCGGTCGCGGTACCTCGGACATGAAGAGCGGAATTGCGGCGATGGTCACTGCGCTAGTCGGTCACCTCCGGCGCCCACACGAGTGTCGCGGGATCCAGCTGGTCCTGACGGCCGGTGAGGAGACCGGTTGCGAGGGTGCTCTGCAGATCCCGTCCTCGGCTCTGCGCGGTGGTGGGCCGCTGCTGGTGGGCGAGCCGACGGCCAATGCATTGGTGCCGGCGCACAAGGGCGCGCTGTGGCTGCGCCTACGGGCCAAGGGTCGCGCCGCCCACGGTTCGACACCCGAACTCGGCGACAACGCCGTCATCCGAATGGCCCGGGCCGCAATAACGCTGCATGACATGACGTCCTGGCCCTCTGATGAGCGATTCGGGTCGGTGTCGGCGAATATCGGGAAGCTCGTCGGCGGGATCCAGCCCAATGTCGTGCCCGACTCCGCAGAGTTGCTGCTGGATCTGCGCACGGTTCCGGGCATCGACCCACGCGAGCTGCGACAGCTGGTGAAAACTATTGTCGGGGAGGGAGTTTCGCTCTCTGATGTCGTCGATCTTCCATTGATCGATACAGATCTGGACGACCCGTTCATCGGACTCGTCCGGGAGGCCTTGGCCAAGAACGGACTTCCCGATGAGCCCGCTGCACCAGCCCGCTTCTTTACTGACGCGTCGGCGCTGGCCGGATTGCTCGGGGGTGCCGCGGCGGGCAAGCCACCGGTAGTGCCGGTACCGACCGTGATCCTGGGGCCGGGGGAGCCTGATCAGTGCCACGTCGTCGACGAGTGGTGCCGAAGGGACCGGGTGGAGCAGGTGGTCGAGGTCTACTTGTCCATCCTGGCTGCCTGGTGCGATGGTTCGGGCCGCGTCACGGAGCGGGTGTGACCGCCGTACGGATCGGGCACCTCGTCCTGGAGCCTGCCGCGCTGCGACCGGATCTGCTCGCCGAGCCGGTGCGCGCGGCGCTGGCCGAGGCTTCGCGACGCGACGAGTCCTTCGCGGATGTGGCCGTCGCCGAGATCGACCCTGAACTGGCCGACACGGCGGCGTTCTGTGCGGCCTACGACGTGCCCCTGGAGCTGTCGGCCAACTGCGTCGTCGTAGCGGGCAAGCGCGAGGGTGCGCAACGCATCGCGGCCTGCGTCGTACTGGCTCCCACTCGGGCCGACGTCAACGGGGTGGTCAAGCGCCGCCTGGACGTGCGCAAGTGCTCGTTCCTCTCAACGGACGAGGCCGTGGCCAGTACGGACATGGAGTACGGCGGAATCACCCCGCTGGGGCTCCCCGCCGACTGGCCGATCCTCGTCGACGAGGCCGTCGCCTCGTTGCCTTGGGTGATCATCGGCAGCGGCCTGCGCCGGTCGAAGATCGCCCTCCCGGGAGGCGCACTCGGCTGGCTGGCCCGGCAAGGAACCGGTGAGGTCATCCCCGGATTGGCCCGCTGACCACTCCGGGCCCGCGCTGCGAGTCACTCGGCGGGCGCGGTGAGGTCCTTGTCCTCCATCTCCCACGCGTGGTCCATCGTGTGGAATGCGCTGTGGCGAATGAGAAACGGCAGGTTCCACGATCGCATCCGCTTGCCCTCGCCGGCGTTGTAGGCCCGCATGGTGGCGACGTAGGTCTCTCGGTGGTCACGCAGGCCCTTCGGGGTGAGCGCACCTTCCTCTGGTATCCGCAACCCCACTCGCTTCGCGAAGTCCTCGCTCTCGGTGCGGAGGGTGTGGCGGATGATCTGGTCGCGGTCACGTCCACCGCCGCGAGGGCCCTTGCGCATGTCAGCGGACACTCGCGCAGCTACCGCGTCGAAGAATCCCCAGCACGCGCGCAGCAGCCCGATCTTGCGGTCGATGTCAGGTTCATCCATCGGTTCGTGCTCGAGGCCCGAGGGAGCGAAGGAGATGCCCCAGAAGTCGGTCGAGCCCGGGCCGACCCGGTCCTCGACGACATCGGAGGGTCCCGCGGCGTCGAACTCGTCGGCCATCCCGGCCGCGACTGCGACCGGCCGGTACCGCTCTCGATACGACTCGAGCAGCTCGAGGGCCAGCTCGGGGGTCTTCGCCCCGCGGCTCCAGCCCGGCCAGTCGACAGCGAACGCCACCGCCTTTTTGCCCTTGGGCCCGCGTTCCACGACGGTACGAACCGGCATGCGCGGGATGGTACGCAGCGGACCGCGCACGCGCACTGGACCCGGGCGCTGCGCGCACGCTAAGGGGCCTTAGACGCGATCAGGCACGCCTTAGGTGGCTTTCGGCCTGGATAGGTCCCAGGTCTGCCCGTTCTGCCCATGCCGGCAGGGGTGGCTCAGACGCATCGTGGTTCCTGTCACCGCCAGACCGGCGGGATGCACCATAAAGGAGGAACCATGTCGCTCAACTACAGCTTCGGACCAGCCCTCGGAGCGGAACTCGACTACCGCCACGAGC
>JALZIX010000410.1 GCA_030860025.1 Actinomycetota bacterium | reverse complement strand
TGGCGGCGGTGTTCATGGCTGGCGCCCCGATGGTGGACGTGGAGCTGCCTGATTGGGCGGCCATGATCGCGGCGGTGGTTGACACCCAGGGTCCAGAGGCAGCGGCCGTACACGCTGAACTGTTCGGTTCTCGGTCCGCCGACTATCAGCCTGACGTACGCGACAAGCTGCGCGCGGCAGCCAAGATCCCCGGCTGGCGATACGTGCGCGCTCGCGCGGCTGCCGTTGCCGCGCGAGGGGAGGTCGCCCGATGCCTGACCTCCTGCGATGCCGTACTGATGCCGACCACTCCGATCGTGGCTCCCAGCTTGACCGAGAATGAGATCTCGGTCCGAGACTTGTTGCTCCGCAACACCCGTTTCGCGAACCTGACCGGGCACCCGGCGATCAGCCTGCCGATCCCGTCCGAGGGAGGACTGCCGGTCGGGCTGCAGGTGGTGGCTGTCGACGACCGACGCGCGTTCATGGTGGCTCGGTGGCTGGAGCAGGTCATTGCGGGAATGAGGTAGCCGTCAGCCGGCGGCCCGTGGGTTTCCCCGGCCGCCGCGTCTGCGCCCGTCCTCGGGTCCCTCCTGCTCGTCGCCGAGAAGTCGGGCCAGCTCGGAACGGATGAAGTCACGGGTGGCCAGTTCGCCAATGCTGGTTCGCAGGGCCGCGAGTTCTCTGGCCAGGTACTCGGTCTCGGCCCGCTCGCTCGCTGCCCGACTGCGATCCTCTTCGGTTTGGACTCGGTCCCGATCGGCCTGCCGATTCTGGGCAAGGAGGATGAGTGGCGCGGCATAAGCGGCCTGGGTCGAAAAGAGAAGATTCAACAGGATGAACGGGTACTTATCCCATTGCAGTTCTAGGGCGACGACGTTCAGCGTGATCCAAAGGATGACAACGAGGGTCTGAACGAACAGGAAGCGGCCCGTTCCGAGAAATCTTGCGATGCCTTCAGAAAAGCGCCCAAAGGCATCTGCGTCGATCTTGGGGGCCGCCAAGCCCTTGCTCCGCGGTTGGTCGAGGCGACGGCCACTGCTCTCAGCCATCGGTGTCCTGCTCACGCCAGCCCTCGGGCAGGAGGTGGTCCAGGACGTCGTCGACAGATACTGCGCCGACCAGCCGGTTCTGGTCGTCGACCACGGGTGCGGCTACGAGGTTGTAGCGCGCCAGGTAGCGGGTCACTTGAGCCAACGGTGCCTGTGGGGTGATCGGCTCGACATTGTCGTCCACCACGCCACTGACCAGCGACGAGGGCGGTTCCCTGAGGAGTCGCTGGACGTGCGCAAGGCCGAGGAAGCGACCCGTGGGTGTGGCCGACGGGGGCCGGCAGACGTAGACCTGGGTGGCCAAGGCCGGCGTGAGCTCCGGGTTGCGCAGCCTGGCCAAGGCCTCCGCCACCGTGGAATCCGGAGGCAGGATGACCGGTTCGCTGGTCATGATGCCGCCGGCGGTGTCCTCGGAATAGGCCAGCAGCTGCCGTACCGGTTCGGCCTCGTTCGGCAGCATCAGGGCGAGCAGGCGCTGTTGCTCTGAGGCGGGCAGCTCACCGAGCAGGTCGGCCGCGTCATCGGGGTCCATGGCTTCGAGGACGTCGGCTGCGCGTTCGTCGGTCAGCCGGCCCAGGATGTAGATCTGGTCCAGCTCGGGAAGCTCTTCCAGAACGTCGGCCAGCCGATCGTCGTCCAAGGATTCGGCCACCTCCTGCCGGCGCTTGTCCGGCAGATCCATCAACTCCGCGGCAAGGTCGGCTCGGTTGAGTCCATGCAAGCTGGCCAGCAACGTCTCGGTGCTCTGGCCGTGTTCGATCAGACCCAGCCCCGTGACCTCGTCCCAGTCCAACTGCCGGAGTCGACCTCGACGTCGGCCCAGCCGGCCGGTCTCTTGGACCGCCAGCCGGGTGAGCAGCCACTCTGAGCCACGAGCCGCCTCCATGGCCGCATCCACGACGATCCCGCGCGCCTGGGTGTCGTTGACGATCACCGTCCGGTCGATGAGTTCGCCGAGGACCAGGGTTTCGCCGGCGCGCTGTTCGAACCGCCTGAGATTCAGCATGCCGGTGCCGAGCCGTACGGCGCCGCTGTCGATGCCAGTGACCCGGCCGATCGGGACGAAGATGCGGCGCCGGCCGGCGATCTCCACCAAGAGGCCGAGGACCCGCGGGGGAACGGTTCCCAATCGCAGTGCTACGACGACATCGCGCACGCGACCCACCCGGTCCCCGTTGGGGTCGAAGACATTGAGTCGGGCGAGCTGTGCGACGTACACCTTTGTCGTCGTCATCACGAATCATGAGGCTACCGGGGCACGCTCCAATGGGCTGGGATGCCGGGACGCGTCGCTACGTCAGCCGCTGGTGCGCTTCTTGCCGCGGCGGCCTAAAACCCGGCCAGCGTTGCGGGTTCGTGGCCTACGGGGGCGCTTGTTTCGACGAGAATCCGGGCCGCCTGCGGCGGCGAAACCGTCGGGTGATGTCGGAGGGCATGCGGTACGGCGTGGTGGCTGGGGTGGCTAGCGGCGGTGCGGCCTGGCTGTCTTCGGGCATGCCGGAATCCGGCGTGATCGGCACTCCGGATGGCCGTAGGGCCAGGACGGTCATGCGGCCGGGCCAGGTCGGCAGCATCGCCACCGGATCACCGCCGTTCAGGCGCGCGGCGGCGAGCTTGGGAGCAACACTCGCCCACGTGGGGTCGGCCGGATCGACGGACTCCACGGCGGCGCGCCAAGTGAGGGATCGACCACCGGCGGAGTTCCGCACGGTCACCTGGCATCGACGCCCAGGGACGATGCCCGGCAGACGTTGTTCGCCGGGGCCGGTCAGGAGGTAACAAGCCCCGTCTGACCAGACGTGCCAGACCGGCCCGGTGGTGCGCGGATCCGCGCGGGCCGAATGTGGATCCGATGGATCGGGACTCAGCCAGATGACTCCGGCCGCACGCATCGCCGTGTCGAGCACGCCGGACGTGTCGCTCGACTCGACGGCGCTGTCCCCAGACACGCAGCAGAGCCTACGACCCAGCCGGTGACAGACTCGCTCGATGGCCGAAGGCGGTGCTAGGGCGGCATCGGGGTCGAGTTGGGCTGTCCGCCGGCCCAGCAGCAAGTCCTGGGCGCTCCTGTTCGTGGGGGTGCTCGGCGTGTCTCTGTCAGCGCCGCTCACCGCGCTGCTGGCTGCGCCCGCGCTCGCGCTCGGCTTCTGGCGCACCGCGCTGGCCGCTGGTGTGTTGCTGCCCGGGGGAGTCCTCCGGCGCAATGCCGAACTCCGCCACCTGCGGCCGGCCGTGCTCGGGCGTTGTGTGCTGGCCGGCGCCTTTCTGGCCGCCCATTTCGGGACCTGGATCCCGAGCATCACGCTCACCTCGGTCTCCGCTGCGACGGCGCTGGTCTGCACTACGCCGATCTGGACCGCCTTGGCCGCGACGGTCGTCGGACAGCGGATGCCGCGCGCTGGCTGGCTCGGCTTGGTCCTGGCGATCACCGGGGCCGCGGTGATCGCGGGCGTCGACCTGAGTGTGTCTGCCGAGGCGTTGCTCGGTGATGGACTCGCGCTGGCCGGCGGCATGTTCGCTGCCGGCTATGTGCTGATCGGTGCGCGGGTGCGCAGGGAGATCAGCACCACCACGTACTCGATCTGCTGTTACGGCGTCTGTGCAGTGCTTCTCGGGGGACTTGCCATCCTTGCCGGCGTACCGCTGATCGGCTTCGACACGCGGGACTGGCTGTTGATCCTCGCGATCACATTCGCGGCACAACTGCTCGGGCACACCGTTTTCAACCTCGTCGTATCCGAGGTTGGGCCGACAATCGTGGGGCTGGTCCTGTTGCTGGAAGTCCCGGGGGCGGCGCTCTTCGCCCTGATCTTGATCGGCCAGGCTCCCCCCGCGCTTGCCCTGCCCGGACTCGCGCTGGTCGTCCTTGGTGTGGCGCTCGTGGTGCGTGCCGGAGATCACGGCGCCGAGGAGCCCGTACCGGAGCAGTTCCTCCCATAAAGTCGGACGCAGCCCACTCCGGTCGTGTTGAGGAGGAGTTCCCGTGGCAGACCAGCGCCCCCGTCGTTCGTGCCTGGCCGTGCCGGGCAGCAGCCCGAGATTTCTGGAGAAGGCCAAGAGCCTGAACTCCGATCAGGTCTTCCTCGACCTGGAGGACGCCTGTGCGCCGCTGGCCAAACCCGGAGCACGTAAAAACATCGTCGCCGCTCTTAACGAAGGCGGCTGGGAGAATCGGCTTCGCGTCGTACGCGTCAACGACTGGACCACACACTGGACCTACCGCGACGTGATCGAAGTCGTGGAGGGAGCCGGGGCCAACCTCGACTGCATCATGTTGCCCAAGGTCGCCGACGCGGCTCAGGTCCAGGCGCTGGACATCCTGCTCACCCAGATCGAGAAGACGGTCGGCCTCGAGGTCGGCAAGATCGGGATCGAAGCCCAGATCGAGACCGCCCAGGGACTCATCAACGTCAACGAGATCGCGTTCGCCAGTCCGCGGATCGAGGCGATCATCTTCGGCCCCGCTGACTTCATGGCAAGCATCAACATGAAGTCCCTGGTCGTGGGCGCACTTCACCCGGACTACCCCGGCGACCCCTTCCACTACATCCTCATGCAGATCCTGATGGCCGCCCGGGCCCGCGGCGTGCACGCGATCGACGGCCCGTTTCTCCAGGTCCGAGACATTCCCGCCTTCGAAGAGGTCGCCAAGCGATCGGCGATGCTGGGTTTCGACGGGAAATGGGTCCTGCACCCGGACCAGATAGAGCCGGCCAACCAGATCTATGCGCCCTCCCAGGAGGACTACGACCATGCCGAGCTCATCCTGGATGCCTACGAGCACGCCACCTCGGAGGCAGGCGGCAAGAAGGGTTCGGCCATGCTCGGCGACGAGATGATCGATGAGGCGAGCGCCAAGATGGCTCTGGTGATCGCCGGGAAGGGCCGCGCGGCCGGCATGGAGCGGATGTCGTCGTTCAGCCTGCCCGCAGAGTGATCTGCCCGATCAGCCGTTGACGTCGTCGCGCCAGGCGAGCCAGTCGGTGAGCGCCGAGACGTCGTAGTTCGGACCCGATTGGCTGAGTACGAACAGGCGCGTGCCCGCATCGAGATAGGGCGGGGCCAACTCCGCAGGGTCGCCCTTCACGGAGACGGATCGAGCAATCTCGGACGGGTCACGACCCTCCTTCGTACACCACTCGTCGAGGATTCGGTGCTTGCGGGCAATCGTCTCGACATCGCCGAAGCCGTGCCAGATGTCGGCATGCCGGGCAACCAGACGTAGCGTCCGCTTCTCACCACCTCCACCGATGAGCAGTGGGATGTCTCGAGTGGGCGCTGGGTTGAGTTTCCCAAGCCGCGCTTCGATCCGGGGAAGCGCGTCGGCCAGCGCGGTGAGCCGCTCGCCGGCCGTGCCGAACTCGTACCCGTACTCCAGATAGTCCTTCTCGAACCACCCCGAGCCAATTCCCAGAATCAGCCGGCCGTTGCTGATGTGGTCGACGGTCCGAGCCATGTCGGCGAGCAGTTCCGGGTTTCGGTAGGAGTTGCAGGTCACCAGCGCCGTGAGCTCGCACCGGGTCGTCACCTCGGCCATCGCAGCCAGGATCGTCCAGCACTCGAAGTGCTTACCCTCCGGTTCGCCGAACAGCGGGTAGAAGTGATCCCAGGTGGAGACCACGTCCACGCCTGCCTCGTCGGCCTCGATCGCGGCATCTCGGATCCGGGCCCACTCCGCATGCTGAGGCTGGATCTGCAGTCCCACGCGGACCCGGTCATTGCCTGCTGCCTTGGCGGGACCGACTGAACTAGCCGACGCCCTGTTGTCGGGGTCGAGGCGATCGTCGAGCGACTCGTGGACGGTGGAAGGCTCAAGGGCGGTCATCGGGCTCCTCAAACTCTGCGTGATGATGTCTTTAGAGGGGCAAGCTACCTCGCGCAGCCGGGCGAACCGTGCCGGAACTGCGGCCACTCGATCCCGGTACCCACGGGGGCTGGACCGACGTTCGCCATGGGTCGACTCAGCGGCGTCGGGTCCACGCTGCCACTACAGACAGTTCGTCGTCACTCGGCGCGAACCGGCCGACGAGAGGTCAGGTGGCGTCGGCCAGACCGCGGGCGTGCTCGCGCAGCTCGGTTAGATGGTTATCCCGCGGCGACTTGTTCCCATGTCGGCTCATCAATCGCCGGCTGCCTCGGGCGTCAAGGCCGCCATCCGCTGGAAGATCTTCCGAGCTGCATCGAAGGCGATCAGCCGCGCCTCGCCGAGCATCACCGACAGCATTGAGCCACGCCGCTGGACGATGACCGTCTGCACCGTGCCCTCCGCGAGGGTGTACTCGACCACCACGCGGTCCTTGGCCAAACCCGTCTGATCGGCGACCGGCAGATCAGTGAAAATTTGATCCGAGGGGCAGTTCTGGTACGCGCCACGCAATTCGACGAGGGCGAGGGCAGCGCCGTCCGGTGAGTCATAGGAAACCGCTTCGGTGGTCAGGACCGCATCGCCTTGGGGATCGATCCCGGTGACCGGGACCTTCATCGTCCGGCGGCTTTCCGAGCGGAACTCGGAATCACACAGTCCGAGGAACGTCGGGTCGTCGTCGATGTTCGAGTCGGTCGGGCTCTCCTCGACCGTCCAATTCGCCGGCAGATCCAGCGCAGTCAACGCGATGACATGCACGGCCTCTTCGGGAGTGCGCGGCGTAGCTGGGACCTCGGGGCTGGTGCTCCGATCCGCCGATCCACCCGGCCCGGGGGCGCTCAACCGGGTGAAGGTTGGCGAAGCTGCCTCGGATTTCGGATCGGCCGTGCAGCCCGCGATGCCTAGCCCAAGAGTCAGGAGGATGGCCAGGGCAGGCACTCGTCCCCGCACCGACATATGTGGGAGCGAGCCGCGGCTCAGTGACTGCATCCGCCCACGGTAGGCGAGCCGACCACGGGGGGCGGTGGGCCGGATCACCGCGCAACCGGGTCCGGCTCGGGGGATACTCCGGGGGTCGCTGGACCGCTAAGGAGACTCCTGCCCCATGGCCCGACTTGCCCAGACGTCAGATCTGACCGAGTTCCAGCAAGAAATCCTTGCCGCGGTACACACCTTCACCGAGAAGGAGATCGTTCCGCAGGCCCAGGTTCTGGAGCATGGCGACATCTACCCGGCCAAGATCGTCGCCGGAATGCAGGAGATGGGGCTGTTCGGACTCACCATCCCCGAGGAGTACGGCGGCCTGGGTGAGTCTCTGCTGACCTACGCGCTGGTCGCCGAGGAGATCGCTCGCGGCTGGATGAGCGTGTCGGGTGTCATCAACACCCATTTCATCCTCAGCTACATGATCGGCCAGCACGGAACGGACGAACAGAAGCAGAACTATCTGCCCCGGATGGCCTCCGGCGAGCTTCGGGGGGCCTTCTCGATGAGCGAGCCGGGCCTGGGGTCGGACGTGGCCGCGATCCGGTCCAAGGCTGTCAGGGACGGTGCCGACTACGTGCTGTCCGGCGCGAAGATGTGGCTGACGAATGGCGAGAACTCCTCGCTGGTCGCTTTCTTGATGAAGACCGACGAGGGTGCTGATTCCCCGTACAGGAACCTGACCACTTTTCTTGTGGAGAAGGAGCCGGGCTTGGGCGAGGTTGCGCCCGGGTTCTCGATTCCTGGTCGCATCGAGAAGATGGGCTACAAGGGGATTGACTCCACGGACGCTGTATTCGACGGATTCAGGATCGGCGCCGACGCCATTCTCGGTGGCGAGCCGGGTCGCGGGTTCTATCAAATGATGGACGGCGTCGAAGTCGGACGGGTCAATGTGGCCGCTCGCGGCTGCGGGGTCGCCATCCGTGCCTTCGAACTGGCAATCGCCTATGCCCAGACGCGGGAGACCTTTGGAAGGCCGATCGCCGAACACCAGGCAATCGCATTCAAGCTGGCCGAGATGGCCACCAAGATCGAGGCCGCCCACACGATGATGGTCAGGGCAGCCCGGCTCAAGGACTCCGGCGAACGCAACGACGTCGAGGCCGGCATGGCCAAGCTGTTGGCCAGCGAGTATTGCGTTGAGGTGACCCAGGACTCCTTCCGGATCCACGGTGGCTACGGCTACTCCAAGGAGTACGAGATCGAGCGACTCATGCGCGAAGCGCCGTTCCTGCTCATCGGTGAGGGAACCAGTGAGATTCAGAAGATGATCATCAGTCGCGGACTGCTCAAGGAGTATCGACTCAAGGCTTGAGTGCGGGTAGGAATGCAACGCGCACAGTTACCTGTCCGTGACGTTGAGCACTCAACAATTTGCTCTACGTGGACGACGGGACTACGGTCCGTGGAGGTTTCGAATCAACGATCAGGGCGGGGGCGGCGTACGACGTGGATGACAGCCGTGTCCTGAGTGGCTCCCCCGCCAACGTTACCCTCGTCGTGGGGACCCGGCCGGAGGCCATCAAATTGGCACCCGTGGCCGTTGCCCTGGCCGAATCCGGCTGGGCGCGTCCCTGCATCGTCACCACGGGCCAGCACGGCGATGTGGTGCGCGAAACCCTCAGCCTGTTCGACCTCAAGGCCGACATCGAACTCGCGGCCTCGACCCACACCGATGGGTTGGTCGCGTTGACCGCGGCGCTGCTCACCGACGTCGATGCTGCTCTAGAGTGCATGCAGCCGACACTCGTTATCGTGCAAGGCGATACGGCGTCAACACTGGCCGGGGCACAGGCCGCGTTCTACCGCCAGATCCCGGTGGTGCACGTGGAGGCGGGCCTGCGCTCCTTCGATCTTGAGTTGCCTTTCCCAGAGGAAGCCAACCGGCGGATGGTCTCTCAACTCACCCGGCTGCACCTGGCGCCCACTCCCACCGCTGTGCGCAATCTGCGCCGCGAGAATTTCTCGGCTGCCGACATCGTGCTGACTGGCAATACCGTCGTCGATGCGCTGCTGATAGCCCGCGACCTTCGGGCACCGTACGAGGACGCTGAACTCGAGGCGCTGGACGCCTCGGCGGCCCCTCTCGTCGTGGTGACGGCACACCGGCGCGAGTCGTGGGGTGAGCCCATCCGGCAGATCGGTCGGGCGGTCGCCACGCTGTCCCGTGCGTACCCAGAGTCACAGTTCGTCGTTGCTTCCCATATGAATTCGGCGGTACGAGAGGTTCTAGAGGCAGAGTTGAAGAGCTGCCCGAACGTCTACCGCCCCGGACCGATCGGCTATGGCCCCTTCGTCCGGTTGCTCGCCAGGGCCAGCCTGGTGATCACCGACTCCGGTGGAATACAAGAGGAAGCGCCAGCCTTCGGTGTTCCGGTCCTGGTGACCCGCGAGGTCACGGAACGGACGGAAAGCATCGACGCGGGAGTCGCGAAGCTGGTCGGCACCGATGAGCAACTCATCGTCGACTCCGCGCGCCGCCTGCTCGAGGACCCTGCGGCCTACGCCGCAATGGCGAGGGCCACCAATCCGTACGGCGACGGCCGTGCCGCTCAGCGTGTAGCTGACGGTTGCGGCTGGCTATTGGGCAAGCGCCCTCGCCCCCACGACTACCCCAATGCCCGACAGATTTAGGAGCTAGACCCGTATGTATGGAAGACCTGTACCCCCCATCGCCGGCGGCGGACTGGCAGTTACCGGGTTCTACACCGGCAGCGCCATCATCATCGGAATCGTGCTGCTCATCGTCGGCATCGTCTTGCTCCGGATGAGCTACTTCCACCGGCACCCCGTCGATGCCAAGTGAGCTCATGCGTTCTGAGTAACTCCGCCAATCGTCTGGCTGCCTGCGCAGCATGAAGCACGCGGCGACCCGAGTCCGGGACAGCAGCACGGTACGCATATCTGCGGCCGTGCTACTGCTCGTCTGCTCGGTCGCCCTGGTGGTGTTCCAGCGGGAGTTCCGGCACTTCGAGGCCGTCCTTGCCGCGCAGCTGTTCAGCAGTGGCGGCGTGCAGACCTTCGCCCAGCCGGACTCCGGGATAGTGATCTTCCAACTGGCCAACCAGAAGGTCTTCGGCCTGGAGATCTCGCCGGAATGCAGCTCCGCCTTCCTGATCCTGCCGTTCACTCTGATCGGCGCGGCCATGTTGTGGCGCAAGCGACTGGCCCCCGGTCGGGTGGGGCTGGGAATCGGCCTCGTCACGTTGCTGCTCGTCGCAGCCAACCAGTTACGGGTCGGGATGATCGCCGCGCTGATCGACAACTTCGGTCTGCAAGAGGGCTACAAGTGGGGTCACCTGGTGCTCGGTTCCCTGCTCAGCATCGTGTTCC
>JALZIX010000409.1 GCA_030860025.1 Actinomycetota bacterium | reverse complement strand
GAATGTCATCCGGGTTCGCGCTCGGCCTGGTCGGCTGCCAAGTCATCGTCAGCGATGGTCGTGTGTAGGCATACTTCGCGCAGTGGAGTTCCGTCGGCGTCGAGAGTGCGTACCCAACCCGCCTCCGCCCAGCCCGCCGAGGCGTAGAACGTACGTGCGCTGACGTCGTTCTCGGGCACCCACGTGATCAGCGCAGCGACCCCATCGGCACGGGCGATGTCAACCGTGGCAGCCAACAACCGGCTCCCGTGTCCCCTGCGGCCAAAGCGCGGCTCGACGAGCAGCGTCGCGATCTCATCGATCGGACTCCGATGGGCACTATCGGTGTCCTGGCCTGCCGGGCCATTCTCCTGGACTGCATCCGCCTCGTCGGCGGGTCCGAAGGCCACCAACCCGACGATGGCTTCCCGCTCTCGGGCAATGAGAACGTGATGCGCAGGTGTCGGCGGCGCTTGGATGGCGGCCGACCATCGTGAGACCACCTCGTCAGCGACCAACCGATCCAGGACCGCGGTCGGGATGACCGAGCTGCCCGCACGGCCCCAACTGGTGCGTTGGATGCGGGCGATCTCTCCGGCCTCCTCCTTGCGCGCGGGGCGCACGTCGACATCAGCCACGCTTCCAGCCTAGGTCGGTCACCATGCGGGCCTTGGTTCGGTCCGCTGCGTCTGGTGACCGAGGGCCGCCGACTCTGACGGCTGCGCATCGATCCTCAGAAGTCTGACCCGGGTCGTAGGCTGCGGCCGCCATGGAACGGATCACCGCTGGGGAAGCGCGCCGGATCGCGCTGGCCGCCCAGGGGTTTGCTGACCGCCGGGCCACCGGCCGCGTCGACGTCCGGCTGATCCGTCGAGTGATCGACCGGATCGGGGTGCTACAGATCGACTCGGTCAACGTGGTCTCGCGCTCGCATTACCTGCCGGTGTTCAGTCGCCTAGGCCCGTACGAGCGAGACGTTCTCGACGCGACGTTCTCCAGGCGCAGAGAACTATTCGAGTTCTGGGCACATGAAGCCTCCTATGTGGACATGCGGCTGTACCCGGCGATGCGCTGGCGCATGGAAGACGCGCACAACCAGGCATGGGGCAGCATGGTTCGCCTGAAACAGGAACGCCAGGGCTTCGTCGAGGAGGTGTTGCGGCAAGTCCGTGATGTCGGACCGCTGACCGCGGCAGCACTCCGCCCGGACGTGCGGCGGCGAACGGGTGAGATGTGGGACTGGCACGAGGGAAAGGTCGCCCTGGAATGGCTGTTCTTCACCGGGGCGGTCAGTGCGGTACGTCGGACCCAGACCTTCGAACGGGTCTATGACCTCACCGAGCGGGTCATCCCGGCGGCAATCCTCAGCGCACCGTCGATGACCAAGGATGGCGCCATGCGAGCGCTGATCCGCACCGCTGCTCGAGCGCACGGGATCGCGACGGAGCGGGACCTACGTGACTACTTCCGACTGCGCCCCGTATCCAGCAAGGCTGCGCTGGCCGAGTTGCTGGAGGATGGCATGGTGCGGCAGGTCACCGTGGAGGGATGGACGGAGCCCGCCTACCTGGACGCGCATACGGCCATCCCCCGGCGCTTGTCGGCTCGTGCTCTGCTCTCCCCGTTCGATTCGCTGATCTGGACCCGTCCGCGGACCCAGCGGATCTTCGATTTCAGTTACCGGCTCGAGATCTACACTCCGGCGGCGGCCCGCAGACATGGCTACTACGTCCTGCCGTTCCTGCTCGGTGACCGGCTCGTCGCGCGCGTGGATCTCAAGGCCGACCGCCAAGCCGGAGTCCTACGAGTGCTTTCTGCGCACGGTGAGACGCGCAGCGACGTGCTGGAGGTGGCCGAGTCGTTGGCGGCGGAGTTAGCCAGCATGGCCGGTTGGCTAGGGCTCAGCGGGGTAGCAGTAGGAGAGGCGGGAGACCTCAGTTCCGCCCTGCGTGCGGTCCTCTAACGCCCGCGGCGCAGTATCACGTCGCCGCTCATTGTCGAGGCGGAGATGCGCAGATCGGGTTCACGAAGCGTCTCTGGGTCAGCGTCGTCCCCATCTACAGAATCATCCGGCCCGAGCTGCGAAGCGACATCACCAGACAGGCTGTGCACGTCCAACCAGAGCAGCAGCCCAGGGGCAACGCCGACGACCACGTCGCCCGACATGGTCTTGGCCTGCAGCGAGCCGGCACCGGCCGTGGCCACGATGACATCGCCGGAGGCCGACCGTACGGCCAGATCTCCGGATATCCGACCGAGCAGGGCGTCCCCGGAAGCCGTCTGAACGGAGGCTTGGACACCGCTGTAGTCGAGGCGGACATCGCCCGAGGCGGTACGGACCTGGACCGGCCCCTCGCACCGGCTGAGGTGGACGTCGCCGCTGGCCGAGTTCACCTCCGCCCGTCCGGTCACATGAGGTACGGAGACGTCGGCGCTTGCGGTGTTCACGTGGACACCGTCGAAGATGCCCCGCATCCGCACGTCGGCCGTCGCCGTCTCGACGTCGACCGTCGAGCCGGTCGGCAGCGTCACGATGATCTCCAGTGGAGGCTGCCGCAGCATCTTGCGATCCGGAACATCGATCCGCAACTGGCCGGCGTCCTCGCTGAGCGCAACGAGGGTCCGCCCGGCTAGTTCAGCCCCCTTGGCGTCGTTGGGAACGATTTCGACAGTGGTCTCGGAAACATCGGCAGCGGTGATTTCGACGCTCCCGGCCTGATTGCGGATCGAAACGTCGAGCGGATTGGGCGTGGCGAACTGGTAGGTGGTAGCGCGGATTTGGTCGGCGGATCCGGTCATCAGCGAAGCTCCAGGGGTGGGTGGCGAGCGACTAGGACCGGTGATATCCGGAGAGTCGACGGCCGGGAGGCGGTGGGGATGCGGGTGGGCCGGGCGGCGGCGGTACCCGGGAGAGGGCGCCGGCGATCGTGCGGGTCAGCCAGGCGTTGAGGGACAGGGCTGACTCGTTGGCCCGGCTCTCGGCGGCGGACTTCACTGACTCCGGCATCCGCAGACTCACCCGGGCAGCGCCCTCACCATCGGTCTCGACGTTCACGAATGATTCATCGGAGACCGGCGAGGTCACGGCCTCGGGAGTCACCACGACCTCCGGCTCACCACCGCGCATGCGGAGTTCGACACTTCCCGCGCCCCAGGCGGCGGTCACCTCGGCGGCGAAGGCGCTCAGCGCATTGGTCAGAGCTAGCCGTGCTCCTGGTTCCAGTGCATCGGCGAGCCGGCGCGCGGTTTCCCGAGTCTGCTCGTCGCCCATTGCCGCGGCAGTCAGCAGGTGGGATCGCATCGTCTCCACGTACGGAGTCAAGTCCATACCGGTCACTATGGCGTCACACCTGATGTCAGCGCGACATCGGGGGAGTGGACGAAGGGTTATAGACGCGATGTCGACGCCACGGGGCGAGCAGGCGGTCGGTCTGATGGCGTGCCGCGCGATCATGTGCGGGTTGGGATTCGAAGTGGTGACGGAGGTATTCGGTGTAGGGAGATGTCGTCATGACGCCACTATGACGTCAATATTGACACCTGTCAAGAGTCAGTTCGCTGCTTCATGGCGTCGCAGGGCGGGATGGCCGCGTACGACTGAGCTCCTGATCTGCGTGCCGGACGAGTCGAGTTGGCGGGCGCCGGTTAGGCTTCTCGGGTGCCCAACCTCGTCCCGCTGCGCGTCCAAGTGATCGCTCAAACCCAGTTCACGCCACCGGCCGACGTGCCCTGGGACACCGATGCCGACGGCGGGCAGGCGCTGGCCGAGTTCGCCGGCCGAGCCTGCTATCAGTCCTGGACCAAGCCGAATCCTCGCACGGCAACCAATGCCGGTTATCTCCAGCACATCCTCGAGGTGGGGCACCTGTCCGTGCTCGAGCATGGCTCGGTGACGGTGTACCTGACCGGTATCTCGCGCTCGTTGACCCACGAGCTCATCCGGCATCGGCACTTCTCCTACAGCCAGCTGTCCCAACGCTACGTCCCTGAGCGCAATGCCGCATTCGTCGAACCCGAAGTGATCGGCTCGGATCCAGAGCTGCATGAGAAGTTCATGGCCGCCAGTGATGCCGCACTGACCGCCTACACCGAGCTCCTCGAGGGCTTGGAGAAGAAGTTCGCCGACGTGCAGAACGCAACACTGCGCCGCAAGCAAGCGCGTCAGGCGGCGCGGGCGGTGCTGCCGAACGCCACCGAGACGCGGATCGTCGTCACCGGGAACTATCGCGCGTGGCGGCACTTCATCGCGATGCGGGCCAGCGAGCACGCCGATGTCGAGATCCGCGAGCTAGCGATCGCCTGTCTGCGGGAGCTCAAGGCAGTTGCCGGAAACGTATTCGCCGACTTCCGGATCAGCGAACTTTCCGACGGAACCGAGGTGGCCGCGAGTCCATTCGTCACCGAGGGGTGAGCGGCGAGCCACAGCGGTAACCTGAGCGGCATGACCGCAGACCTGGCTCGCCCCTTCGGGCGGGTCCTCACCGCCATGGTCACCCCCTTCGCCGACGACGCGAGTCTGGATCTCGAGGGCGCCGTACGCCTGGCCACGCATCTGGTCGACGACGACCGGCACGACGGACTCGTGCTCAGCGGCACGACCGGCGAGTCGCCCACCACTTCGGATGCGGAGAAGGAGTCGCTGCTGCGGGCAGTCATCGAGGCGGTTGGCGACCGTGCGTTCGTGGTGGCCGGTGTGGGAACCAACGACACCGCGCACACGATCCATCTGGCCGAGCAGGCAGCCAAGGCTGGAGCACACGGGTTGCTGGTGGTTACGCCCTACTACAACAAGCCGCCACAACCGGCCCTGCTCGCCCATTTCCTGGCGGTCGCTGACTCCACGGAGCTTCCGGTGATGCTCTACGACATTCCGGGTCGAACCGGCACCGCGATCGACACCCAGACATTGGTTCGCGCCGGTGAGCACGAGCAGATCGTGGCTGTGAAGGACGCGAAGGGGGACTTCTTCGCCGGGTCAGAGGTGATGGCCCGCAGCGACCTGGCGTACTACTCCGGCGACGATGCCAACAACCTGGGCTGGCTGGCGCATGGGGCGGTCGGTGTGGTCAGCGTCGTAGGGCACGGGTTCGGGACGTCCTACGCAGAAATGGTCGAGGCTGTTGATGCCGGTGATCTGGTGCGGGCCAGGGAGATCCACGTCGCGCTGATTCCGGCCGTGCAGACGATCATGTCCCGGGAAAGCCAAGGGGCCGTACGGGCCAAGGCGGTCGCGCAACTGCTCGGATTGATCGACTCCCGTCGGGTCCGCGGCCCGCTGCTCGACGCCAGCGACGAGGAGATGGCGCTGGTCCGCGGCGTCCTCGTCGACGCCGCCATCCTGTCCTGATCGGTTTTAGCCGGGCGCTGCGGTGCGTTCCACAGCGAGGTAGCGGTGCAATAGCTGTACGGCCACGGCGCCGTCACCAACCGCGGTGGCCACCCGCTTGACCGAGCCGCTGCGCACGTCGCCGACCGCGAAGACACCGGGCATGGAGGTTTCGACCAGGAACGGCTCGCGACCGTGCTCGGGGTCGACGACGTCGGGGCCGCAGAGGATGAATCCGCCCTTGTCGCGTTGGAGGACCCCGTCCACCCAATCAGTGTGCGGCGAGGATCCGATCAGCACGAAAAGTCCGCCAGCGGGTTCGGGGGATTCACTGCCGGCGTCGAGGTCCTGGATGACGATTGCGCTCAGTCGCCCATCGGTCGCCTCCCCGCCGGTGACCTGAGCGCGATAGCGGATCGAGATATTGGCTGTGGCCTCCAACTGCTCGATGAGGTACTCGGACATGCTGGCGGCGAGGTTGGCGGAGCGCACCAGGAGTGTGACGTTTGTGGCGTAGCGAGCAAGGTGGATCGCCGCCTGCCCGGCCGAGTTGCCGCCGCCG
>JALZIX010000393.1 GCA_030860025.1 Actinomycetota bacterium | reverse complement strand
TAGTCGGGCCGGTCGGTACGCAGGTCCTCGACCAAGCCTTGGGCAGCGGAGCTGGCCGGATCGCCGTCGACTGTATAGACGGACAGCACGCTGTAGTCAGTGCCGACTGAACGGGGCGGCGCGGTCGTAAGCGAGGGATCTCGCGCGGTGATCTGCTCGGCGAGTCCGGTCATCTGCTCGGGCCTGGCCCGACCGACGATCTGGACATCAGGGAAGCCCGTTCCCGGGAACTCCTCCTGGAGGGTGTCGAAGAATTGTCGCTGCGGTGCGGATTCCGGCAACAGTTCAACACCGGAGTTGCGCACTTTGAGGTCCAACACAGGAGCGGCGAGCAAGGCCAGAAGCGCCAGAATCCCGAGAACGACCAGGATCGGGCGTCGCTGTGTGCCCTTCGCCAGCCGGGAGAACAGGCCCTCGGCGGGCGCGATGTCACCGAACCGACGAACCGCGGCTCCCATGATCGGCGTCCGGTGCAGCAGTCCCGGCCGGATCATCCGCGGTCCGGCGAGTGCCAGCAATGCGGGGACAAGCGTCAGCGCCACAAGCAGGGCCACCGCGACGATGCTGATCCCGGCCACTCCGACCGCGCGCAGGAAGTCGGCGGTGAACAGCAGCAGACCCGACAGGCTGACGCCGACTGTGACGGCGGAGAAGGCGACCGTGCGACCCGCGCTCGACATCGTCGCCGCGAGCGCCGCAGCAATCTGTGCCTTCCTTCCCCTCTCATCCGAGTCCAGTGCGGTTCGGCGAAGTTCCTCGCGGAAGCGAGACACGATCAGCAGGCCGTAGTCGATACACAGTCCCAGCCCCAGGACTGTGACGACATTGACCACGCTTGCGTCGAGCTCGACCAGAGCGGAGAAGCCCAGCAGCACGAGCAGGCTGACGGCGATGGACGCGATCGCTCCGAGAATCGGCAGGCCTGCCGCGAGGAAGCCCCCGAAGACCACGATCATGACCAGCAGGCTGACCGGGAGCGCAATCCCCTCGCCGGTGGCGAGGTCGGCGGAGACCTGATCGGTGATCGCGGTGATCAAGGGTCCTGTTCCGCCCACGAATGCCCGAGCACCCGGAAAGGCGTCGGTGATCTCCGACGCGGTGACGTCGAGGCGAGAATGTACGGCCGTCAGGGCTGCGTTCTCCTCGGCCTCGGGCAGATCGGGCTCGACATCGACGATGACCAGCAGGCCGTTTCCGTCCTTGGCGATCAACCCGGTCGAGCCCCGTCCCACCGGGGCATCCGGCGCGGTCAGCGGATCGAGGACGCGCAGCACATTGTCGATATCGAGAAGGTCTGCCCGAGCCGCCATGATCGGCGCCGGAAGCCGGGAGTCGGTGGCCGCCACACCGTCGACCAGCAGGGTGAGGCTTCCTCCGGTCTCCGCGTTGTCTTGCAGGATGTCCTGCCCGTCCCTGGCCTCGCCGGGGACGGTTGGATCACCCGAGGTCAGCCGCGGGAATAGCCCCTCGCCGAATGCGCCGAGAGCCGCCGCGAGCCCGAGGCCCGAGATGAGCAACCAGCCCAGCAGAAACTGGACTGGGCGGCGCGCGATCGAGCGGGCCAGAGCAGCAAGCACGGACGCCATACTTCCTGCGACTCGTACCGGGATTCCGCCAGGGGTCCCCGGCTCAGGGGGCCGCTACCGGGTCAAATCGCGATGCTGGCGTGCATCTCCCAGACGAGGATCTCTGCGTACGGACGGGCGGAGCCTGCGCCACCCAGATCGGCTGGGGTTAGGACGGACTGGGTCGCTGTGACGGTCTGGCCGCCGGTCGCGGTGAAGCGCACCGCATCACCGGTGCCGAGTTCACCAGCACCCTCCAGGACGACCGTTCCCTTCGCGACGAACAGATGCAGGTACGGCGCCTCCGGGAGCCGCACACTGTCGCCGGCTTGCAACCTGGCGGCGTGCAGGGCGGCGTATCGGTTCTTGATCCGGATTGCCGCGGCTCCGTCATGCCGGTCAATGCCGGAGGCAACGGTGACCAAACCACCGGCGAGCAGCTCCCCGTCGATCTCCAGCTGTTCATACCCCGGGATGATCCCGCCCTCGTCCGGAAGGACCCACATCTGGACAAAGTGCACGGGGTCCGTGTGGGTGCTGCCGCCCTGAAGCCGCCAGGAGTCGTTCTTCTCGGAGTGCAGGATGCCGGTGCCGGCGCTCATCCGCTGGGCAAGGCCCGGGTAGATGAGGCCGGAGTGGCCGGTCGAGTCCTGGTGGACCAGGGATCCCTGCAGGACCCAGGTGACAATCTCCATGTCCCGGTGCGGGTGGGTCTCGAAACCGGCGCCCGGACGTACGACGTCGTCGTTGTTAACCAGCAGCACACCGTGTGAGGTATTGGCCGAGTCGTAGTGCCGACCGAAGGAGAAGGAGTGCTTGGAGTCCAGCCAGGAGATCTTCGTGACGTCCCGGTCGGCGGACCGCCGGATGTCCACCTTCTCGGCGAGGGCTGCGCTGCTCATGGTGGGCAAATGCTTTTGCAGGCGCAACTATTCCCCCGGCGCAGTTGCGATGCACGCGACGACGCTCTGGACGTACTGTTGCGGGCATGTGCCGAAACATCACTGAGTTGCGAGGGCTCCAGCCCGCGGCCACAGACGTCGAGATAGCGGCCGCTGCACGGCAGTACGTACGCAAGGTCTCGGGTCTGCGCGCCCCGTCTGGCCCGCACTCCGAGGCCTTCGAGGCCGCCGTCGCCGCGGTCACGGCGACGACCGCCCGCTTGCTCGAGCAACTGCCCGACCGCCGCCAGCCGCCCAAGACTGTGCCGCCGTTGCGTCGGCCCGAGGTGCGCGCCCGGATCGCTGCCCGGGACGCTGCCGCGGCGCGCTGAGATCATGAGGACCGGCGAGCATGCGTACGGTCCGCGAGATCAACCCACGTAGCCAGGGCCTGCGTCGGCGTAACGGCTGCTCCGTTCGCCCTCGCCGACCTCGACCGTCGTGCTGTCTGCCCTGGGTCCATGGAGCGTCAGCCGAACGGTCGGATCTACATAAGGCACGACCGCAAGACCCTCGTCCAATGGGATGTCAGTCCCCACAACCACATCACCCGGGCCAAGCGGTCGGGCGGTGCTGTACTGCGTCGGGGCGAGGATGAGCAGAGACACCGGCGCACCATCGCCTCTGTCGGTGGGAGCTTGTAGACGTAATGCCACCCCGGATATCTCCATGAGCACGGCCGGAAGAACGTAGATTTCGCCACCGACCGACAAGATCTCTCCGGCTTGAGTGCTGCCCGGTGTCAGGTGACTGACGAACACGCCGGAGTGCACCGCCGTCGCTCCAGACGGCAGGGTAATGGCAACGACAATCACGGTGGTTTCCCAGGTGGAGGGTCCCGGAATCGGTCCGGCGAACAGCAACTGCGGTGAAAGTTCGTTGATCGGGAGACCCACGGGTGCGGCGAGCGCCGCGAAGCCCGAGGCAATCCAACTCGGATCGGGCACGCGTTCGGCCAGCCCTCGGGTGTCGTCGAACTCGATAGCGCCCGGATCCGGAGTTGACGTTGGGCCGCCCAGGATCACCGGCGCCCCTCGGAACAACAGCTGACCGTTTCTACTCACCTTGACGCTTACTCCGCAGACAGCGCAGTCAGGACTCCCTTCGAGCCCGGTGATTGCGACGCCCTCCACGGTTCCCACAGGTTCATACGTTCTGCTGATCGTTCCCGCGTTGTCGATTTGGGTGTGCGAAGAGAACTCCACGATGTCTCCGGGCGCGGCGATCACGACGAGGACCGATGCCGCGCCGTTCGCAAACCCGGCGGCCAACGGCTCGTTGGCGGAGACAGCTCCGTCATATGTAGTGGGTCCCTGGTACGCGCCGTTCTGAAAGAGGAACCAGCTCGCACCGAGTTCGCCGTCGACTCGGGTGCCGACCACCAATGCGATCCGCCGACCGGCGATATCGCTGGCAAAGACAACGTGCCGCGTCTCCAATGCCGGTTCGAGATCCGGGTTGGCCCAAGGCTGCTGGCGGACTTGCTCGACGAAGTCTGCATCATCGGCGAGGTCGCCACGCGTGGGCAGGCCGAGGGGGCCGTCGATGCCGCTGGGATTGGCTACCTCGGAGTCATCACGTGCCTCGAGGCTGTTCAGCGCCACTGGAACGCCGATCCCCACGAGAAGAGCGACTAGTGCAGCGGCGATCCCCGCGAGCCGCCGACGGTTCGACCTTTGTCGGCGGGCGATCACCTGCCGATAGAGGGTCGGATCCGGCGTGCCCACCAATTGGGCGTCCTCGCGTAACGCCGTACGCAGATAGTCGACGTCCATCACGGTTCCTCTCTATGCGCACTGGCGCTGGGCTGTTGAGCCCGGAAGTAGTCCCGGAGCCGATCAAGGCCCCGCGATGTCTGGCTCTTGACCGTGCCGACCGAGCAACCCATCAGACGCGCGGTGTCGGACTCACTGAGGTCCTCGTAGAACCGCAACACGATGACCGCGCGCATCCGTGGCGGGAGCTGGGCAAGGGCGGGAAGGGCTCGGCCTTCGACCGCGGAGAACGCATCTTCCTGCTCGGCTGACTCAGGGACGATGTCGACGAAGGTCTCGACGACCCGCTGCCGCCGCAACCAGCTGGTTTGGGTGTTGATCATCACTCGACGGACGTAGGGATAGCTCCCATCGCGATCGACGGGGTCCTTCCAGCGCCGGGAGGTCTTCATCAGTGCGGTCTGCAGCAGGTCCTCGGCATGACCGCGGTCACCAGTTAGGAGGAACGCCACGCGCAACAGCGCGGGGGACCAGCGTTCGACGAAGTCACGGAAGTCGTCGTCGGGCCTCATCGTGCCTGCGTCACGCTAGACAGCATCACACCTGTAGACACGCATGGTTGCCATCCATTGGTTGAGTCACCTGGCACCGATTTCGCGGCATCGGCTCACCGAGGATCGATACGCTCAGCGAGCGCTCCTCTGCCTCCACGGTGAAGGGAGACCCATGACGAAGGAGCCGGACGAACGCCAGCGTCATCTCGAGGAGCTGCGCGCTTTCGAGGCCGAATTCACCCGTGCGCATGGACCGTTCCCGACGGCGTCCGCGTGCCCGATCAGTTGGCAGCCGAGCGCGCTGACGCCGGTCTTCTACGGCCATCGCGACTACACCACGGCAGATGGCGCACCGGCCAACGTCCGAGTGTTCTTCCCGAGCCTCGACGGTTCCCCTCAGCACGGGGCAATGCTCGAGGGCTGCGGACGGTACCCGGTGATCCTGTTCGCGCATGGGCACTGTCCTGGTGATACTCAGCATCGCCAATACCTGGAGTGGTTCCGGCTGCCGGCCCAGCTGGCCCGCAGCGGGTACGTCGTCGTCGT
>JALZIX010000378.1 GCA_030860025.1 Actinomycetota bacterium | reverse complement strand
GTGAACGAGCCACGATTCTCGGCGATGATCTGGTCGGCGACGCCGTCGATGCTGTACAGGCCCATCCGCTGGGCCATCCGGACCGGATCCTGGACGCTGCCGAGTGCGTCCTCCAACGCCAAGAAGTAGGTGTTCGACGACAAGTAGAGAGCGCGTTCCAGGTTCAGGGTCGCCGGGTAATTGCCGCCGTTACCGACGTCGTAGGGGGCGCCGCCGTCCGTGTAGACCGTGGACACGTAGGGATCACTGGTCGTCTGTGTGTAGTGGATCGACATCTGCCGCTCGATCGCCGCGGCGGCCGTGAAGATCTTGTAGGTCGACCCGGCGCCAGCGGCCGCGACAGTCGGCAGATTGACGGTCGTCTCCCCAGGATCGGTGCCGAAGATCCGGTTCACAGACAGCGCGCGAACCTTGCCGGTGCCTGCTTCCTGCAGGTCGAAGATGCCGGCCCGGGAGTCGTTCATCGCGAGCGTGTTGAGCACGGCCTGGTCTCCGGCCAATTGCGCATTGACGTCGATGGTGCTCACGATCGTGAGAGAGCCCTGCCTGAGCAGGTCGGTCGGGATCTGCAGTGCGCCGGTCAGGTACTTCTCGAGGTAGTCACAGAAGAACCCACCCCAGGTGGCTTCGTAGCACCCGCGGGCTGGGGCCGTACCGAGGGCGAGTGTGATGGGCGTGGCCTTGGCCGCTTCGGCCTCTGCGGCCGGTACGAAGCCGGCGCTCAGCATGCGGTCCAGGACGATGTCGCGCCGGTCAGTCGCGGCCTCGATGTCGGTCACGGGGTCGTAATCCGTCGGGCTTTGCACAAGGCCGGCCAGGAGGGCCGCCTCGGGGAGGGTCAAGTCGATGGGCGCTTTGCTGAAGTAGATCTGCGCCGCTGCCTTGATCCCGTAGGCGCCTTCACCGAAATAGGCGATGTTGAGGTACCTGGTGAGGATCTCGTCCTTGCTCAGTTGCTCTTCGATCGCCAGTGCCAGCCGGGCCTCGCGCAACTTTCGGGCCGGGGTCTGCTCGGTGGCGGCTCGGCGTTCTTCCTCGGTGTCGGCGGTCTCCTGCAACGTGAGCTTGACCAGCTGCTGGGTGATCGTCGAGGCGCCCTCCTGTACCGAGCCGGCCGCAATGTTGGTGATCAGGGCGCGCAGCACACCTTGCACGTCCAGACCGTTGTGCTGGTAGAACCGCACATCCTCGGTGGCGACGATCGCCCGCTGCATGACTTCGGGGATTTCCTCGATCGTGGCCGGCACGCGGTAGTAGTCGTAGAAGTACGTGAGGGGAGTGACTCCGTCGACGGCCAGCACCGTCGTGATCCCCGCGGGAGGCTGGTCGGAGAGCTCCTCTGGGACCTGCTCCAGCAGCTGAGTGGCGTTTCGTGCAGCAATCCCGGATCCGCCCACCCAAGGGAGCATCAGCCCAGCCAGCACCGCACCGGAGAGCAGAATGGCTAGGACTAGTTGGCCTGCGGCACCTACACGGTGCTTGGTGGTTTCCGACATCGTGTCGGAGTTTACGCAACCGGCCGGGCTGGCGCCCGTCGAGCGCGCGATTTGGTGGCTCGGGGGCTTGGCACGGGGGACGTGAGCTGTGCCCCGATCGTCCGGAGGTCGTCCAGATCATGGACGTCCTGCGCCGCGGCGGGCACGGCGCGGACTGGTACGTCGGGGTGGGCGCGGGCAAACCGACGGGCCAGCCGTTGCTCCTGGGCGTCGATTGCTATCCGTTCGGCGTGGATCTGCAGCAACGCCGCGGCAAGTGCATCGTTGCGACCCCTGGCGGAGGCAAGATTCTCCGCCGCCCCCTCGGCCCGCCCGGCCGAGAGGTTGGGCACCGAACTCGGATGGACTCGGTTGAGAATCAGACCGGCCAGCGGCATCTCGTCGGTGGACAGCCGGTCGACGAAGTAGGAGGCCTCCCGCAGCGCGTCCGGTTGCGGTGCGGCAACGACCAGAAATGCGGTACCGGGTTGGCGCAGCGTGTCGTAGGTCGCCTGAGCCCGTTGCCGGAAACCACCGAACATCGTGTCCAGCGCGCCGACGAAGTGGGATACATCCTTGAGCAGCTGCCCGCCCAGGATCTTGGTGATGATGCGGCCGAAGATCGCCAACCCGGCACCGACCACCTTCAGATAGGCCCGACCGCCGGCCCGTGCCGGCGCGGAAAGCAGTCGGATCATCGTGCCGTCGAGGAAGCGACTCATCCGGTGCGGGGCGTCGAGGAAATCCAGGGCCGAGCGCGAGGGCGGTGTGTCCACGACGATGAGGTCCCATTTTCCGGTTTCCCGGAGTTGACCCAGCTTCTCCATCGCCATGTACTCCTGCGTCCCAGCGAATGAGGAGGAAAGCGCTTGGTAGAAGGGGTTCTCAAGGATCTGCCTCGCGCGGCCGGGCTCGGCGTGTGCCTCGACGATCTCGTCGAAGGTGCGCTTCATGTCCAGCATCATCGCCTGCAGACTTCCGCCGCTGGTCGCTGTGAACTCCGCCGCCGCCGGGACGTCGCGAGGGGTGTTGTCGAGGTGTCGCAGGCCCAGCGCCTGCGCGAGGCGGCGCGCCGGGTCGATGGTCATCACCACGACCCTTCGGCCACGCTCGGCAGCAGCCATGGCCAGGGCCGCCGACATCGTGGTCTTGCCCACCCCACCTGCGCCGCAGCAGACGATGATGCGGGTGGCCTGATTGCCGATCACCGCGGCGAGATCCAGCGGCGGCGACGTACTCGTCGTACGGACGTTCGCGCGGACTGAGGGAGTTCGGCTCATCGAACACCGGCCTGGGTGAAGACGTCGGCCAGTTCGTACAGCGAGCCTATGTCGATCGGCCTCTGCAACTCGGGCAGTTCGTAGGTCAACCGGCCCAGGTCGCCGATCCGCGACCGGCAGAGCTGCTGGGACTGCCAACCGCGGGCGTGCTCGGCCGCTTCGAGCAGCAGCGGCGCCGCCAAAGACGGACCGTCTAGCCCGGCCTTGCTCAGGCTGGCCGCGATCGCGGTTGCGTCGAGTCGGTCGCTTGCGGCTCGCTCCATGGCGCCGACCGGCAACAACGGCTGGCGGGCCATGTTGATGATGATCGATCCGATGGGTAGTCCGACCCCACGCAATTCGCCGAT
>JALZIX010000349.1 GCA_030860025.1 Actinomycetota bacterium | reverse complement strand
TGGACAGCTACGACCCAGACAAAGGGGAAATCGTCTCCCGGAAGCGGACGCAGTTAGGTGCGATAGACGAGTGGGACGCTTTGAATCATGTGCAGGAGCTCGTCACCAAGTATCCCTCCGGGGCCCTTGTCGCGAGCACCCCAAGTACCCGTGCTTCAGGCTTGGCCGGTCAACAGATCAAGGGCAGGCTGATCCTGGAGGTGCCTCCCCAGGAGTACCCGATCCCGGAGCGCGTGCTCGACTACGCGACCGAGTCCCAGGTTCTGATCCGTGACTGGATGGGACATGAGTACAACTCACAGACCGGGCCATGAGGTGACGGTCGTCAACCCGCATCGCTCCCAACGAGCGGAATCGTTTGCCAAGAATGGGGGGAGCTTCGTCCAGAAGCGGGTTGAGGAGCTGCCTGAGACCGCGACCTGGGATCTGATCCGCGAGGACTTTCCCATACCGCTGGACAAGATGTGGTTATTGATCTTTCAGAAGTCCGCGAACTGACGCTGGGATCAGTTCAGGAACTCGTCTAGTTGCCGGGCGAAGGCCCGCAGCTGGGCGATGGTCACCTTGTCCGGCCAACGGGAGGCCCGCCGGTTGAAGGCGGTCACCGTTTCCGCGATCTCGTCCAGGCGCCGAGGGTCGATTGCAGCGGTAGCCAGATGCCCGTTCAAGTCACTGATCTTGTCGGTCACTTCCTGCAGAACATCGCCCCATTTGCGGTTGCCCTCCACCAGCCGCGGTTCCAGCTTGCTGACCACCGTGTTCTGTAGGTGGGTGAGGCGCTCGAGAGTGCCGCTCAGGCCCTCGTGCGGCACGTCCTTGGCCGCCTTTCCCCCGCGCAACGCCTCCCGCAGTTTGGGTGGTGGTTCGACGTAGGTCAGCTTGCCGGCCTTTGCACTCTTCTTCGCGCTGTACGGCGCGGTGAAGCGCTCGGCCGCGCTGAACACGGTGGTCTCGTCGGCGAGGAACTCCATCGCGTCGTCGCCTAGGCCGCCCGGCTTCATCCGCACCGTGAACTGGTACATCTCGTGGATCTCGCCCTCGGCGATCGCACTGATCTTGTAGACCCGTTGCTGCAGATTCATGCCCTTCTTGATCGTCGTCGTGGAGTAGACGAAGTCGACCCCAGCCGGCGCGGCATCGCGCAATTCCCGGACCCAGCGCTCCACGCCGGCGTTCTCGAAGCCGAGATTGACTCCCTTGGCTGCGTGGACGACGCCGTACGGCGCGTCGAAACCCAGCCCGGGCGCCCCCGCGCCGTGCGCGCGCTGAGTGCCGGCGGCGGCATGCGCGGCGCTCGTGTCCTTGGCCGCGAAGATGGCTTCCTCGCCTTTGGTCATCGACCGCATCGATGACACGCTCGGACCGACAACTGCCTCCTCGACGATCGCGCCGGTGCCGGGTTGCTTCCACACCCGGTAGCCGGACGGAAAGATCAGCACCTCCCCGTCAGCGAGATCCGGGAAACGCCAGTACTTCTCGCCCAGGGCGTCGGTGCTCGGCTGGATCTCCTCCATCGACACCCGTCGGTGTCGCCACTTCTGTCCGGTGGCCCCGACTGCGGTCCCCTCCAGCGGTGCGTTGGACGGCCGTGCGACGAGAGCGGGTCGAGCGCCGGGGTACGTCTTGGCCGCCGCTGCCGCTGCAGTATCGGACACCTTGATTCCGGCCTCGGCGGCGGTTTGCACGATCTCGTCGGCCGTCAGGTTCGGCGGCAGTGACTCGGCGACGGCTCGCTCGCGAGACGCCGCGCTGACCCCGGCCTGCTCGAGCTCGGAGTCCAACGCCTTGATCGACGAGACCAGCTCGTCGGAACTGCTCGCTGTCCGGATTGCAGCCCGCGCGCCGAGAATCTGCTTGAAGGAGCGCACCGCGCCGGCGCCGCCGACCCCGGTGGCCACGACCTGTACGGCCAGCCAGAACAGACTCGGCTCGACGCTGGACAGCGCCTTGGCGACATCGAAGTCCGTTCCGGTCGCGGCCTTTTCGAGCTGGTATTCGGAATAGGCTTCATGCAGCAGATAGAGGTCTAGGGCCAGTGCCGCACCTCCGATGGTGAGGATGGTCGCGGTCACAGCGAGACTGCCCCCGCCGGTGGGGATCGCGGCGAGCAGCGAGAGCCCGATCGCGATGAACGTCAGCGCCTTCTTCCACCACGGATCGTCGTGTGCTTCGGCGACCGCTTCGTCGAACAGCTTGCTGCGCATGGAGTTCTCGGGGATCCCGTAGTAATTGCGCATCAGCCCGACGATGCGGTCCTGCTTCCAGCACGATGTGTCGCCGTCTTTCAACGCGTCCTGGACCTCGACGATGTTGGTCAGCGTCTCCTTGATCCGGCCGCCGTAGTGCCAGCCGGTGGGATTGTCGGCGATCTCCTTCAAGCCGTTCCAGTCGTCGCGCGACAGGTAGGAGGAGAGCACCGGAACTCCTCGGCTCTGCTGAGTTCAGCGCCGATCAAGGAGGCCTTGGCCTCATCCACCTGCCTGGTCAGTTCCGTGTGGCGGATCCCCAGGCTTTCGACGGCCATCATGTCCGACTCGCCGACCTGGTTGATCTGTTGTTGCACGCTCCACTGGTCCCCGGCCAGATCGAGAAGTCGCGTGCGCTTTTCGACCAGATCCTTCGCGGCCTGACCCAGTCGCTGCTCCTCGGCCAGCTTCTCCTTGTTGTACATCTGCCGGGAGGTGTAACCCCGCGGCTGGGAGGACCACCCGTACCGCTGGTTCTCCTTCTCGACCTCCACCATGGACTTGGCCAGGGCATCAGCCATGAGCGCGTCGCCGAACTTCCTGGCGTCCTTGATGATCTGGTCGTTCTCGCCCTTGAGTTGGCCCCATTGCTGGGCCACGACCGCGGCCAGGGCGGGCGTGGGGAACGTCGGCTGCGGTACCGGCTGACCCATGAGGGTCCGCAGGTCGGTGGCCGCGCTGAGCCGCTCGCCGAGCTGAACGAAATCCGTCGTCAGCTGGCCGATCTGCCGGACGATCCGCCCGGTTGCGGATGTGCCCTTCTCGGTGACCAGCGTCTCCAGGACGTACCGGACGTGCTCGGGATCCTCGCTGAAGGTGACTCCGGCGATGGTGAATTCGTTGGCGCCGCTGCCGGGTACTGCCTTGTACAGGCCGCGCTGGAGGACCTCTTTCTCCAGCAGGTCCCGCTCGGCGCGGGCTTGGTTGCGGTCGACCAGATCGGTCCTCGACAGGGCGCGGCTTGCCTCGTACAGCTCGGACTGGACTGCGATGTCGCCCATGCTGGCCACACCCTCCGGGGTGACCGGATACGAGACTTGCTCGTCCTCGTCGAAGCGCTGGATGGCTGCACGCCCGGCCTGCATTTGGGTGGCGGCGTGCTGGAACTCGTGCGCGAGGACTCGCGAGCGCAGCGGCTCGGCAGCGCTGCTGGCCATGGTGGACAGCACGACGTGCTGGCCGAAGGTCAACGCGATGGTGCCCATCGACGAGGTGGCTTGCTCGGCCAGCGGGCCGGTGTGCACGATCGCCCCGCCCGGGCCCGCAGTCGGCCGCTGTTGCCTGGCCGAGGCGCCGGCTGTGGCTGCCGCACGTTCAGCCGAACGGTCGCCATCGACGGCGAACGGACCAGGTTGGCCGACCAGGCGCGCCAGCGCGCGGTTGCTGACCGGCGCATCGGTGCGGACCCGGGCGGTCGGGCCAGGCTGGACGTCGGTACGCCGGTCAGGCGTGTACTCGTGTGCGCGGCTCACGGCGTCAACCCGACACCACCGGGCCGTGCGGGATGGCCGGACCAGGACCACCCAGCGGCGCACCGTCGATCGTGTAGTCGAAGATCACTAGCGCCGAGACGTGTAGCCAACATTCGAACGGGTCATCGGGTGGATCGCCACCGGAGTTGTCGCGCAGTCCCACGATCGCGCGGAGTACCGGACCGGCCTCGATCAAGCCGGCCCCCCCGAAGGCGTTGTGCCATCCGTTGGTCTGGATGTCGATCCGAAGCTGTCGTAGCTCGTGCTCAGCCGGGCCGCCGGAGGTGCTGCGCCAGTTGATGTCGAATCCTTGTAGCAGGGGAACGACAGCATCGGGAAACCCACTGTGTCGCGGCTCGTCAAGAGCGAAGCCCGTGCCCATCAGGATCGTGAAGTCATGGACCACCGGATAGCCATCCCCAGGCGAATAGTCCACTTTGACGAACCCGCGCTCGGGTGTCACCTCCCACGTGCGGCTGACGGTTATCGACATGAGCCCTCCTTGATGCCGACGTTGCCTTCCTCCCGAATGGGCGGCTGTCCTTGGCGACGGGCGTCAGCTGCGGTCGACGAGCAGACCGCCGACGAACGCCAGAGCGCACCCGAAATACACGACGATCGCGCCCAGCCGCGGCGTACCCGAGCCGGCTCCGATCCACAGGCCGATCAGGAATGCGGTGACGAACAGGGCACACAGGATCGCCGAGACCCGGGTCAGGCGACCTTTGCGGCCGGTCAGTCCGAACGCGGCCAGGGCGCCGAAGAAGATGGCGACGATGCCGCCGGAGATCAGGATGTTCGGTACGAACCGTTGGGCGTCCTGGCTCAGCGGCTCGACGTTGACGTTGATCGCCTGGGCGTAGGCCACGTACGTCCATTCCGTCCCGGCCAGGGGCGAGAAGCCGGCCCAGGGGCCGAAAGCGCCGATGATCATGCACATCACCCCGGCCAGCGTGACGAGCACCCGCGCGATGGGCCGGATCGATTGCCGGGCCGAAGACGCCTGGACCAGGCTGCCAGAGGCTTGGGCGACCTGGCCGCCGCCGGTCGCTGCGATGGTGAAGGGGCGGGCCACCTCGGCGCCCGCCTCCGGCTGCGGGGCGCGCAATCGCACCTGGGCGGTTGCCCATTGGCCCGGCGCGACGCTCAGCGTCGGCGGGTTGAAGCTGAAACTCACGATTCCTTCGGCGTCGGTTCCGGACATTGTCAACAGGAGCGGGAGGTTGCCCCGCTGGTTGTCGGCATGCACGTACAGGGCCCCGTCGCTTCGATCGCGCAGCCGTACGACGCTGGGCTCCAACCGGAGCTCGACATCTGCCTCGTTCGGCGGCACGGTGACCTGGACGTACTCCCTGCGCACCACCGATGGATTCGAGACCGACCGGACCCAGATCTCCAGCCGGGTCTGGACCGCAGGTACGAAGCTGCCCTCGGGGATGCTGAGTTCGAGCGCCACGCTGTCATCGGTGTTGGGCAGCAGCGGAAGTTGCGCGAGTCGCACGTTGAGCCAGGGCGGTGCTTGTGGGGCCTCGACGATGAACGTGTCGACGATCGTGGACAGGTTGAAGACCCGCACCTCGATGGCCACGGGCGCAACGCCGGGGGTCAGGACGACCGAGGCGGGTGCCAGCATCGTCCGTACCAACTCGCCGGTCATCGTTTGTCTCCCGCGGGCAGCCGACCACTGCGGGTGACCTTAAGGCGCTTGGGCGGGTCGCTGTCCACGGTGACCTCGTCCCCGGCCTGCGCCGCGAGGAGGTAGGTCCCGTGCGGCGCGACCACGGCCGAGCCGCGCGGCGAGACCACTCTGGCGCCGACCGTGTCTGACCGGTTGTCGGATCCGACGACGAAGTGCCGCGGTGGGTCCTGAGAACCGTCGCCTCGTACGGAGATGTCGTACTGCAGTACGGGCGGGCCGGCGGCGGACGCCGCTGCGGAATCCACCGTCGTGGTGATCCGCAGATCCAGCCCGGGCTTGAGTTGGCCGCCCACGGCTGACCAGAAGTCAGACTGGTCTCCGGAGTCGGCGGCCACGACCAGTGTGGGCAGCGGGCGCACCTCGGCGTAGGCGGACGGCAAATACTGCGCGGCGAGCTCGTCGTGGCGCAGCAGGGTCGCCAACACCGCACCGAGCAAGGCGTGCTCGTCGGGTGTCTCAGATGTCCACGCACTGACCAGGTACCGGCAGTCCACCCGCGGCAGGGGCGGCCGCCAGGCCCGTCCAGCGCCCTGTTCGGTCAGTGCCATCCCGGACTCGCGCTCGGACAGGTTGCGCCGCACATCCCAGAGGAACAGGTTGATCGTCGGCCTGGTGACCCCGGCACCCCAGTCCCGGTCCGGCGCGGCGAAGGACACGTCGATGCTGTTGCGCGCCAGCGGTACCTCGGCGCGCAGGAACGCCTCCAGCCCTTCGTCGAGGAGATTCAGCATGGCTGCGCGATCCCCTCGTCGCGAGCTGCGAATTCGGGTGCGGCCGGGTCGTCATCCGAGCCACGCTGCCCGGAGTCGACCAGGTGGAAGTAGCGTTCGAACTCGTTCTTGGTACGGAGTCGGCCGAGCTTCTGGAACTCCCGGTTCAGGGCCAGGACGATCAAGTCCATCGTGATCGGTTGGCCGGCATCCGCGGCCAGGAACGCAGCCGCCAGGGAGGCGTTGCGGATGGACCCGCCTGTCACCTTGAACTGCCTGGCAAGGAAGTCCAGATCCACGCCCTCGGCGGGGGCGGCCGCCGGGAAGGACAGGTCCCAGATGGCCCGGCGGGCCTGCTCGTCGGGCAGCGCGAACTCCACCGAGGTATGGATCCGGCGCAGGAACGCCGGATCCATGTTGCCCTGCAGGTTCGTGGCGAGGATGACCAGTCCGTCGTGGCTCTCCAGCCGCTGCAGGAGGTAGGAGACCTCGATGTTCGCGTACCGATCGTGCGCGTCCTGGACGCTGGAGCGCTTGCCGAACAGGGCATCCGCCTCGTCGAAGAACAGGACCACGTTGGCCGAAGCGGCCGCGTCGAAGATCTGCGAGAGATTCTTCTCCGTCTCGCCGATGTACTTGCTGACGATCGCGGAGAGATCGACCTTGTAGAGATCCAGCCCCAGCTGTCCGGCGACCACTTCGGCGGCCAGCGTCTTGCCCGTACCCGACGGTCCGGCGAAGACCGCGACCAGACCGGTCGACGGCGCGGTGGAAAATCCCCACTGGCCGTGGACGATCTCCCGGCTGCGGTAGCGACCGACCAGTTCGCGCAGCCGTTGATGCTGGTCGGAGCCCAGGATGAGGTCCGGCCAGCCGCGTTGCGGCCGGACCCGCAGGGCGAGCCCGTCGAGTCCCCCAGAGGCCAACCGGCGTACGGCTGCGTCGATGTCGTGGTCGAGCCCGGGCATTGCGCGGGCCAGCAGGTGCAACTGGTCGTGGCTCAGCCGGTGTCCCCGATCGTCGTCCGTCCCGACCACGCGCACCCAATCCCGCGGGCCGGCTGGATCGTCGTTGACCCTGAGCTCGGTCCAGGGGCGGTCAGGCAACGAACCGACGGGCAGCTCGTACGGCGAGAGCAGGGCCCAGGACAGGTGCGCCGCCCGGGTGATCCGCTGCGCCGCCGAGGCTGGGAAGTCCCGGTCGACATCGATGATGATGTCCAGCCCGGACACCGTCGCCTCCCGCATCACGGCATCCCACTGCTGCTCGCTGGTGGGCAGCGGGCAGGGGAGATATCGGCTCCCGGGCAGACCCGAGACCGCCTGACCCAGGCGCGAGCTCCGGTCACCTCCCGGTATGAGCAGGAGAGTGGGCTCGCCACAGGGGGCACCCTGACGCGCTGGTCCCCGGTTGCGGCCGGACATGTCGGCCGCGGCCAAGCCGTCGACGATCCGGGCGCCGGCCGGCAACTCCGGGTCCGGCGAGGAGTCACCGAGCAGGAACCAGACAACCCGGGGCGCGACCGAGAGCATCCGCGTCGCCCAGGTCCCGCCGTCCTCGCAGCTGACCAACGAGCAGCTCGACAGTCGCGACGAGGGAGCCACCGCGAGCAATCCAGGCGCCGGGAACAACCGGCGCAACAACGCGAGAGTGACCCGCGGCAGGCTGATGGAGTCCTGGATGTAGGCGACCAACCGCTGCCGTTGCGCATCGGTCTCGACCGCGAGGAGCAGTGCGAGGACCTCCACCTCGGACCCGGCCAGACGTGCCCGGGCGACCAGGTCGGCGAAGGGCGACGATGCGGTGAGCGAGTCATGCAGCGCCTGTCTGGCCACCTCCAGGGCGCGGCTCGTTTCGGCGAGGAGGGGCTCGGCTGCCGTACGCGGTGGGCCATCGAGGCCGGGCAGCGTGCTCAGGATCCGCTCGACCTCGGCGCTGTCCACGTACATGCCGGCGAACTCCCGTGGCGGGACGCCCTGTCCCAGCCGGCAGCACAGCGCCTCCTGTTGCAGCAGCCGGTCCGCGAACTGCTGCCATGGCGTGGACAAGGACCGGACTTCGTTCACTCAGATGACGCCGTGCCGGGTGGCCAACGCGACTGCGTGGGCGCGGTTCTTGCAGTTCATCTTGACCAGAACGTCGTGCACCACGTTCTTGACCGTTCGCTCGGAGTAGCACAGCAGCCCTGCAATCTCGCGGGTGTCCTCACCGTCGGCGAGCAGCCGCAAGACGTCGAGCTCGCGCAGGGTCAGGCCGGTGGACCCGTGCCGCGACCCGTTGGCGGCCCGGTCCAACAGCCGACCCAGCAGGTTCGCCGGGAGGGAGGCGTTTCCGCTTGCGACCATGCGCAGCGTCGCGGTGAGCGCCGTTGGGGTGAGCTCGGCTCGTACGAGCAGGCTGTGCACCCCTGCCTCGAGCGCCGCCTCGACCGCGGTGTCCGTGGCCGCGTCCAACAGGGCGACGAGGGCGACTCCGTTGGTTCGGCCCAACCGGGCAGCGGTCTGCAATGAGGTGGCGTCGGCGGCGAACAACAGCAGGTCCACGCCCCGCAGTTGGGGCTCGGGTGACAAACCGGCACTGTCGCCGGCCACTCGAAAGCCCTCCGCCTTCAGGCAGGCGGTCAGGCCGCGACGAAAGATCGGATGGCTGTCGCCGACCCACACCGATGCGGGCTCGGAGGTCATCAGCATCGCCTGGTCCTCCCTCCCGTTGGATGTGCGGCCGGCGGGGCGGTGGCCACGGCGCCGGGCAGGCTCGGGTCAGCCGGACCGGGTGGCCTTCGGCGGCTCGGATGATGCGCCGCCCCGCACATCCCAACACGCAAGGTCCGCCTTCGGACTGGTCACCGGGACGGCTGGGCGTGCCGACTTTGGCGGCCCGAGCGCGCAGTGCGCTGCCCTTCCGGTCGCCCGAACGGGCAGCCGCGGTGACCCGTTCGGGCAGGGCGGGGTCAGATCACGCCCAGCCGGATGCCTTCCGCGACGGCCTGAGCGCGGTTGCGGGCCCCGAGTTCAGTCAGGATCAGCGTGATCGCATGCTTGATGGTGCGTTCGGAGAAGCCGAGGTCATCGGCGATTTCGTGGGTGTCCTGACCGGCAGCGAGCATTCTCAAGACGGTCCTTGCGCGCGAGTCCAGAGCGGTTTGCGCGCGGTGGCCATCATTGGACGACGCCAGCATGACCGTGAGCCCGGCCGCTGCCGCGCGGATCGCGCCAAGCAGTTGCTCCGGGGTCATGTCGGCTCGGGACAGGACGCCGACCACCCTGTTCGGGATCGCTGCCACGTCGAGCCGGGCCTGTGGCGCGCACACGAGCACTGGGCAGTCCAAGCGCCGGGTCGAGGCGATGGTCACCGACATGACAGCCAGATCCAACGGGCCGTCGGGATCGCTGATCGCCGTGATGTCCGGCTGGTCGCAGACGCAGGCCAGCACGCCCCGCCGGAAGATCTCGTGCTCGTCGAATACTCCGAGCCGCACGCCGGCCATATCGGCTCCAGCCGCCTGGGTCACCGCTTCTAAGCCCCGCTCGTCGCGGCCCGTCAAGGCCGACTGGTGGCCACCCAAAGTGATACTCGCGCTGATCTTGTACGTCAAGCGGTGCACGGTCCGTTCGCGCGGACGGCGGTCGTCTAGATTCGACGACCATGGGAATCCTCGAAGACCGCGTCGTCATCGTCACCGGAGCCGGCCGTGGGCTCGGCCGGTGTGAAGCGCTGGAATGTGCCCGGCAGGGTGCCGCCGTCGTCCTGAACGAGTTCGACCCAGCAGCCGGAGCGGCGGTCGTCGCCGAGATCGAGTCGGCCGGTGGTCGGGCGGTGCTGGTCGACGGCGACGTCAGTCAGATCGACGTGGCCGACCGGCTCGTCACTGCCGCGGTGGACAGTTTCGGCCAACTCGACGCCTTGGTGAACAACGCCGGCATTCTCCGCGACCGCACGGTGGTCAAGATGACGCCGGAGGAGTGGGACGCGGTCATCGCGGTACACCTGCGTGGCCACTACGCGACAACACACGCCGCCTGTGTCTACTGGCGCGAGCAGAACCGGCCGGGCCGAATGGTCCATACCGCGTCCACGTCGGGCATCCTCGGCAACTTCGGCCAGGCCAACTACGGTGCGGCCAAAGCCGGCATCGCTGCCTTCTCCACCATCGTGGCCCAGGAGATGGCCAAGTATGGAGTGACCTCCAACGCGATCGCCCCGGCCGCTCGTACGGCGATGACGGAGTCCGCGTACGGCGACATCCCCAAGACCGACGCCGGCGGCTTTGACTTCTGGGCGCCGGACAACGTGGCGCCGTTCGTCGCCTGGCTGTGTTCGGATGCGGCCGGAGACATCAGCGGCAAGGTTTTCGGTGTGCAAGGCGACACGGTTGAGCTCTACCGCCCGTACACGTCGGTGGCGGTGATCGAGAACGACAGTCGGCGGTGGGAGCCCGAGCAGTTCACCGAGCGGATCGGCTCGCTGTTCGACGAGAGTGGCATCGTGCCCCAGGCCGAGTTCATGATGTCGAAGCTGCGTTACTCGATGTCCCAGCGCGGCGGATGAGCCGCCTCACGGGATGAGCAGGGACTTCGCGGTGGTCTTGCGGCCCTCCAGGTCGCGATGTGCCTGAGCGGCCTCGGCCAGCGGATAGCGCCTTCCGATCTCCACTCGCAGTGAGCCGTCGCTCACCCAGCCGAAGATCTGGTTGGTACGGACGAGCAGCTCTTCACGGTCCCGGGTGTAGTGCGCCACCGACGGTCGGGTCAGGAACAGCCCGCCGCCGCTGTTGAGCCGTTGCGGATCGAACGGCGGGACCGGGCCACTGGCCGCACCGAACAGCGCCATCGTTCCGCGGATCCGCAGTGCATCCAGCCCGGCATCGAAGGTCGTCCTGCCGACTCCGTCGTACACCGCTGCCACGCCCTGGTAGCCGGTCACGTCCATCGCAGCGTCCACGACTTCGTCGTAGGAGACGACTCGATCAGCTCCGGCGGCCTTGGCCACCGCAGCCTTCTCCGCAGTCGAGGTCGTCGCCAGGACATGGCCGCCGCGCAGCTTCACGATCTGGGTGAGGAGCTGACCAACTCCGCCCGCAGCGGCGTGGACCACCACCCAGTCGCCCGGCAGGACCGGGTAGGTCGAGGTGGCCAGGTAATGCGCGGTCA
This sequence comes from Actinomycetota bacterium, assembly GCA_030860025.1. Lineage (GTDB taxonomy): Bacteria > Actinomycetota > Actinomycetes > Mycobacteriales > Geodermatophilaceae > JACCQS01. The sequence goes on along the minus strand of JALZIX010000349.1, from coordinate 2,009 downwards.
CCCCTTGCAGAATCGCAGCAGCGGCCAGTTCGTCCGACAGCCCATCCGGTACGGGCACCGCCTCGGTGGCCGCGACCGCGACGCTCTCGGCATAACTGCCGAGGGCCTGCTTCCAGGCCACCCGCTCGCCTACCGCGACGCCGTCCACGCCGGCGCCGACTTCGCGCACCGTCCCGGCGCCCTCCTGCCCGAGGATGAACGGCGTTTCGATGGGATAAGCACCGGAGCGCTGGTAGGTGTCGAGGTAGTTCAGGCCAGCGACTGCCACGTCGACGACGACCTGCCCGTCACCTGCTTGTGGTGTCGGCACCTCGACGAGCTTCAATACCTCGGCCCCGCCGTGCTCGCTCACCTGGATCGCCCGCACACGCCACCTCCTCGTCCAGCCCCAGTTCCGTGTTGATCATCGGCAAATCGCGTATTTCCTGCTGAATAAGCTACCCATTTGCCGATGATCATCTACTGTCTCGGGCGCTATTCGAGGGTGCGGCCGGCCCAGGTCCAGGCGTAGCCGGTGTCCTCGCATGCGAGCGCCGGCAGGCAGAGGTCGAGTGGCCGGAAGGTGTCGATCATGACGGCGAGCTCGTCGAAGTAGTCGATGCCGATCGCCCCCTCCGGCGCGCCCGGCTGCGGACCATGCGTGAACCCGCCGGGATGCAGCGAGATCGAGCCCTGTCCGATGCCGGCGCCCTTGCGAGCCTCGTAGTCACCGCCGCAATAGAAGAGCACCTCGTCAGAGTCGACGTTCGCGTGGTTGTACGGGACCGGGATCGAGAGCGGGTGATAGTCGACCTTGCGCGGGACGAACGAGCAGATCACGAAGTTGTGGCCCTCGAAGGTCTGGTGCACCGTCGGTGGCTGGTGCACCCGGCCGGTGATCGGCTCGAAGTCCGAGATGTTGAACGCGTACGGGTAGAGGCACCCGTCCCAACCGACCACGTCGAACGGGTGCTGGGCGTAGGTGAACTTCGTCCAGCCGACCCCTCCGTTGTGATCGGAGGAACGGTGCTGGACAAGGACTTCCACGTCTGTACCGGAATCGGTGAATGGCTCCGTCGGCACGCGGAGGTCGCGCTCGCAGTAGGGCGCGTTCTCGAGGAACTGGCCGCGCGCCGAGAGGTAGCGCTTGGGCGGCGTGATCTGTGTGGTCCCCTCCGTGCTCAGCGTCCGCAGCGGATCGGCTCCGGTCGGGACGATTCGGTACGTGACAGAAGTCGGGATCACGACGTAGTCACCGGCACCGATATCGAAGGCGCCGAGAACGGACTCGAACCGTGCCGTGCCACTTTCCACGTAGATGCACTCGGCGCCAATGGCGTTGCGGTACAGCGGGGACGCGGTGTCCGCGTACGAGTACGAGATCCGGCAGTCGGCGTTGGCCAGCAGGTGTTGCCGCCCGGTGATCGCGTCCTTACCCGGCTCGTCCAGCTTGTGGGTTACGAAGTGGCGCGGCCTCAGCGGGTGATTGGACTGCCGTGCCCACTGTGGACCGTCGAATGCCTCGCTGTGGACGATCGCCGTGGGTAGGTGCTCGTGGTATAGCAAGGCCGAGTCCGCGGAGAAGCCTTCGGCGCCCATGAGTTCCTCGGCGTAGAGGCTGCCATCGGGCTTGCGGTATTGGGTGTGCCGCTTGTGGGGGATGTCGCCGACCTGGCGGTAGTAGGGCATGACCAGTGACCTTTCCAGACTCTGTCGCAACAGGGACGACCGTCCGTTATCAGGACGCGAATGTCCGATTCCAGGTTACTTGAGGGTGCGCTAGCGTTCCAGGCCGTGTCAACATCTGACTCTCCCGCTGCAGCTGATTCTTCGGCGGCTCATTCTGCGGCGGCTCACTCGACCGTGACCGGCCCGGCGCCCACCTCGGCGCTGTCTGCGTTGCTCGGTGAACTCATCGACGACGCCGCCCTCTTCCCGCCGGGGAACGCCACGATGCGGGACGCGCTGGCTGCGCACCCGCATCACCTGGCCGGAACGTACGGGCGACTCGTCGGGCGGTTTCTCTGCCC
>JALZIX010000337.1 GCA_030860025.1 Actinomycetota bacterium | reverse complement strand
GGAACCCTCTACGCGCTTCTTGAGCTCCTTGAGAGCGGTGTCCATGATGACCTTCTCCGCCTTGCGCTTGAACATGCCGAGCATCGGGATGGCCAGGTCAACGGTCAGTGAGTACGTCACTGTGGTGAGGTCCCCGGATTCGCGCAGCTCGTACGAGCCGACCTGCATCTTCTGCATCTGACCCTCGACCAGTTCCCAGTGCACGGCCGTGTCACCCAACCACTCATAGGCCAGCACATAGTCGTCCTTGACGACGCCGGCATCGAGGATGAAACGAACTTTCTTCGCCCAGCCCTCGGCGTCCTCCTCGAGCACTTCGGCCTTCTTCACCGCACCGGTCCACTCCGGGTAAGCGGCAAAATCGCCGATCACGGCCATGATGTCAGCGGCGGGTGCGGCGATGTCGATCGACTGCTGAGACTGATCGGCCATGCATGCGAGCGTACTGATCTGACCCCGGCCAACGCGCGGCCCCATGCTCCGCCCGGCAGTTCCACTAGCCAACGTTCCCACACCGGGTCGCCTCAGATGCCTCTAGAGGTCAAGTACATAAGGGGTCTTGGTACGCGCGAAGTGCCCGACATTGATGCATTCGGTACGACCGATCCTCGCCCGTGCGGCCAGTGGCTGGTGGACGTGTCCGTAGAACATGAGCGCCGGCTGGTGCTCGGCGATGACATCGACGAGCGCCGCACTTCCGCGTTCCAGCCGACGGGCCACGACGTCGTAGGTGAGCACGGCGATCGCCGGCGGGATGTGCGCGCACAGCACGTCCACTGGCCCGAGGGCCGCGACCTTGGCTGCGTAGTCGGCCTCCGACAGCTCGTACGGCGTGCGCATAGGCGTTTCCAATCCGCCGCCCACGAAACCGAACCGCATTCCGCCGAGGTCTACGACCTCGCCGTCCAGGATCTGCACCCCCGGGTGGGCGTGCTTGGCCCACCGGTCCGGGATGTCGACGTTGCCGTAGGTCGCATACGTCGGCGAGGGCATCGCGGCGAAGAGATCCGCGTACTGCTTGTCGATCGCGGCATCGATCACCGCACGCGAATCCGGCATTCTCGCCCACAGGGAACGCGACCATTCCCGCGCCTCGGCAAACCTGCCAGCGGTCCGCAGTGTCACCAAGCGGGCGACGGCCTCGGGCCCGAACAGCGCCCCGAACACACCCTGGTGGTAGTCGAAGTAGTCGATGAAGCAGAGCAGATCACCGAGGCAGATCAGGGCGTCAGCACCTTCGCCTGCGCGGCGGAGCGGTTCGACGGCGCCGTGCACGTCACTGACCAGGTGCAATCTCATCTGGGTAACCCGGCCTCGAGTTCGTCCTTCAGCGCCCAGAAGTTGCGCTTGCTCGACCTCGCCCAGCGCGCTGATTCCGCGGTTGCCGCCCTGCCGCGCGCAGGCACCGGGACGGTTGTCGACCCGGTCCCGGTCGGGTCGGCGCGAAGATAGAAATGCAGAAGAACTCCACCGAGAGGTTGGTCGTACTCCTCCAGCCAGATCTCCATGCTCCCGACCAGTTGACCGGTGATGTTCCAACGGATCCCGGCGGCCCCTCTATCCATGAATACCGCCGGCACGAGATCCGGCCACCAGCCGGTCCAGCGAGGCCGCTGGTGAATCACGGCCGCCACGGTTTCCAGCGGCGCGCGAAGGTAGGTCTCGTCGACCAGATCGACCGTTGGCACACCCAGCAGCCTGCCATCCCCTAACCAGTGGGGCGGCGCGTTACATTCGCTCCCGTGCGTGATCTCGCGATCCCGACCATGGTTGCGGTCTCGGCTGCAGACACCTTGACCGATTCGGTCTTCGCCCACGCAAAGAGTGGCCCGGACAATGTTGCGTTCTCGGTCCGTCGTGGCGCCGCCTGGACAGACGTCACTGCGGCTCAGTTCGCCGAGGACGTCACCACGGTCGCGAAGGGATTGCTCGCCAACGGAGTCGGTCCAGGCGATCGGGTCGCGTTGATGAGCAAGACGCGCTACGAATGGACTCTGGTCGACTACGCCCTCTGGACGGTCGGGGCGGTCACCGTCCCGGTCTATGAGACCTCCAGCGCCGAGCAGGTGCTGTGGATCCTCGCCGATTCGGGCGCGAGCGCGATGGTGGTGGAATCCGAGCGGCACGAGGACCTCGTGCAGTCCGTGCGCGCCGAACTCGACGAACTCGCGCAGGTCTGGCAACTGGACAACGGGGCGATCGAGTGGCTCTCGGCCACCGGTTCGGCGGTCGACGACGAGCAAATCCAGACTCAGCGATCGGCCGTCACTGCCGACAGCCTGGCCACGATCGTCTACACCAGTGGCACGACCGGTCGCCCGAAGGGTTGCCGGTTGACCCACCGCAACCTGCTCTTCGAGGTGCGCAACACGCTGCCCGGACTCGCCGGGGTCGTCAACTCCGAAGGCTGCACCCTGCTCTTTCTGCCACTGGCCCACATCTTCGCCCGGATCATCCAGATCGGTTCTGTCGAGGCCCAGGCCAAGCTCGGGCACATCGCGGAGGTGACGACCTTGCTGGACGACTTCGCCGAATTCGGGCCGACCTACGTGCTTTCGGTGCCGCGGGTGTTCGAGAAGATCTACAACTCGGCAAAGCAGAGCGCGCACGCGGACGGCCGGGGCAAGGTCTTCGACATCGCCGAGGACACCGCAATCAGCTATTCCAGGGCTCTGGATCGTGGGCGGGTGGGGCCCGCGCTGCGACTGCGTCATGGCGCTATGGACCGCCTGGTCTACGCCAAGTTGCGCGACGCGCTGGGTGGCCGTTGCCGTGCCGCCATCTCCGGCGGAGCCCCGCTCGGCGCCCGGCTGGGGCACTTTTTCAGGGGCATCGGGTTACCCGTGTACGAGGGCTATGGCCTCACCGAGACCTCAGGTGCGTCCACGGTGAACGTCGAGGGATCGATCAAGATCGGCTCCGTGGGACGCCCGCTGCCCGGAGTGTCGGTCCGCCTCGATGAGGACGGCGAGGTGCTGATCAAGGGTGAGCAGGTCTTCGATGGCTACTGGGACAACCCCGGCGCCACGGGTGATGTTCTCACCAAGGACGGCTGGTTCCGGACCGGTGACATCGGGTCGATGGACGACCAGGGATTCCTGACCATCACCGGCCGGACGAAAGAGCTCATCGTCACGGCCAGCGGTAAGAATGTCGCACCTGCCGCACTGGAGGACCGGCTCAGGGCTCATCCCCTGGTCAGCAACTGCGTCGTCGTAGGTGACCAGCGGCCTTTCATCGCGGCTCTGATCACCCTCGACAACGACGGGATCGCCACCTGGGCACAGCAGCACAGGAAGCCTCCTGGCGCGGATGCGCAGTCCCTGAAGGACGACCCGGACCTGCGGGCAGAGATCCAGAGTGCGGTGGAGGAGGCGAATCAATCAGTCTCCGACGCCGAAGGCATCAAAGAGTTCCGGATACTGGGAAACGACTTCACCGAGGCCGCCGGCGAGGTGACGCCGAAGAACAGCATCAGGCGCGCCGCGGTGCTCAAGACCTATGCGGCTGAAGTGGACGCGATCTACTCGCGTTGACTCCGCATTTGGCTTGCACGTGCCACGATGGGCGGCGATGCCCAATCCGAGCTTGCTGATGGATCTCGCTCGTCCGGCCGTCGGCCCGCAGGTGCGCAGATCACTGCTGCCCGGACGACCCAGCCCGGCGGAGTTGATCTCCCCGCATGTGATCTGGGCGATGCTGCAGGCCACACTCGTCGTTGCCATGCTGCTCGTGGTCAGCGGTGCGGGCCGCCCGGCGGTCGCCCTGCAGGGCCGCGGAGACCCGGCCACGGTGCACGCTGTGGAGGTGCTGATCAATTCCGCACCAAGTGAGCCCGCCCGACGGGCGGAGTTCATCGCTGCCGTCCCCGCGGATTTCGAGTCGGTCATGGGCTACCGCCCGTCCCTGATCGACATCAATGGCTCCCTGTCCCTGGCCAAGCCGATCGGCGCCTGCTCGTCCCCGGTTCAGCTGGCCTTCGATATGGAGCCGACCTGCAAGGGTCACGATTTCGCCTATGACCTGCTGCGATACGCGGCCGCGGTCGGAGCGCCCCTCGGGAAGTGGGCCCGCCCGCTCATCGACGAATGGTGGTACGCCGGGATGCACCAACGCTGTGACCTTGCGCACTCCGGCGTGGCCAACCTCGCCTGTCACGCCCAGGTTCTGGCCACCGAGGCGGTCATCAACGTGAACAGCTGGCGCGAGGGGAACGGGCCACCCATCGAGGAGAGCCCGTGGCGCTACCTGGGCGCGCTGGTCCTTCTTCCGCTCTTCCTGTACGGAGCGGTCCGGATGCGGCACCGCGACCCGCTGCACCCGCAGGACAGATTCCAGCTCGCTCCGAGTGAGCGCGCCTTCGTCGCCTGCTGATCACGGCGCCACCAGCTCGCGCCACCGCTGGGCGAGCACGTCCCAGGACCACTCCCCCGCCACCCACGCCCGCCCAGCCAGACCCATGGCCGTCGCACGCTCACGGTCTTCGAGAAGCTCGAGGATGCTTGCGCCCACCGCCGCCGGAGATCTGGGGTCAGGGACGATCAAGCCGGTCTGACCATCCCGCACTGCCTCGGGGGCGCCGCCGGAGGTCCCTGCGATCACCGGCCGAGCACACGCTGCGGCTTCGAGGTAGACCATGCCGAGCCCCTCCACATCGAGTCCGGCGCGCCGCGTCCGGCAGGGCATCGCAAATACGTCACAGGCTGCGTAGTAGACCGGCAACTCCTGGCCGCTCACTCCGCCGAGTAAATGCACGCCCAGCGCACCGACCCGCTCGACCAAGCGCTCCAGCCGTTGGCGGTCCGGGCCATCGCCGACCAGCATTAAGACAGCATCGGGAAAGCGGGCCTGTACCCGTGGCCAGGCGCGGATGAGTACGTCTTGACCCTTGCGGCGAACCAACCTCGAGATGCAGGCCACCACGGGAGCTTCGGCGGCAACACCGAGTTGCTGGCGAACTCGTGCGCCATCGATGCCCGGGCGGAACGCGGCGATGTCGACGCCCGGCGGCAGATGGCTCAACGCAGTGACGTCACCCAGCGCCGGCTCCAACACGCTGCGCGTGAATTCGCTGATGTAGGTCACCACATCGACACCAGCGGCAATGCGGCGCAAGACCTGTCGGGCGCCGGGAAGCCGTACCCATCCCGTCTCGTGCCCATGGGTGGAGGCCACTATGTGCTCGACCCCGTTGTCCCGCAATGCTGGAGCCAGCAGTGCCAACGGCGCGGCTGCCCCGAACCAGGCTCGGTCACAGGCGTAGTCGCGAGCCAATGCACCGACTCTGCGTCGGATCTCGGGCGTGGGGAGAATCAAGGTCGTTCGGTGCCTAACGACCGGAAACGCAAGGGCTGCATCGTAATCTGCGGATCCCTCCCAGGCCGGGGCGAAAATCACCAAGGAGTCGGCAGGCTGTCGGCTCAGTAGCTCGCCGACGTACGTCTGGATCCCACCCAGGCGCGGCGGGAAGTCATTGGTGACGACAAGAGTTCGGCTCACGGTCGGCACTCGCTCACGGGATGGCCACTCGATGGGCGTAGGCCCAATCACGCGCGACCGCAATCCGCTCGACCGCCGAGGGGTGATTGAAGAAGACCCAGTAATAGATCGGGTTGGGCTCCAGGTCGGTGATATTGCGGATGGCTAGTCGGCGCTGCATGTCCACGAAGGTGGTGGGGTCGCGGGTCAAATCGAGCGCGTGGATATCGGCACGGGACTCGAACTGGCGAGAAATCAGGCTTTGCGCCGGAGTAAGCAGCAGGCCTGCTGCGGCGAGAATGAACAACACCAGCGCCAGGCTTCTGGGATCGGCCAACGACGGGGCTGCCGCCCGGCGCAGGAGTGGAGCCCACCCGGCCAGTAGGTAGCCGGCGATAGCAGCCGCGGCGGCGCCCATGGCGCCTATCGCTGTGCCGATGAGGAGGTCCCGGAACTTGGCGTGGCCCAGTTCATGGGCGACGACAGACCGCACCACGGCGTCGGTCTCGGACTCCAACAGCGTGTCGTATACGACGATCCGCCGCGTGGACCCAAAGCCCGAGACGTAGGCGTTCAGCGCGGTCGTCCGGCGAGATGCGTCGGCGACCAGAATATCCGCGACCGGAACTGCGTCCCGTTCGGCCATGTCCAACAGATCCGCCCGCAACTGGGATGCGGGCATCGGGGTGAACCGATTGAACGCGGGTTCGATGAGCACCGGGTAGAGGAACGAGCCCAGTACGACCAGGGCTGCGATGAGTCCGGCTGCGATGGCCCACCAGAACCGAGGAGCCAGGCGCATCGTGCCGTACAGGATGAGCAGCACCAGAGTGGTCAGCCCGACGCCGATCGCAAAGGACTTGGCGACATCGGCGCCCCAAAGACTCCAATCGCGGGTGGAGAGCCCGTACTTGCGCAGAACCGTCTCCGCGTATGCCGAAAAGGGGAGCGTCGCCAGGCGTCCGATGAGCGCGAGCGCGAGGCTCCCGAGGATCACCTGCCACGCCCATCCCCCGCCCAGCGGCGACGCAACAGCGGCGACGATCCGGGCACCCACTGAGGTGAGCGCCAGGCTGGCCGCGATGAGCAGGCTCACACCCAAGCTCAACAGCGTGCTCGGTTGGATGCAGGCCGCCAACGCGGCTGATCTGGAGAGCTCCGCGCCGCTGAAGTCGCGCGCGGCGTCGGGGACGGTGCTGCTGCCGGGTATGGCCGCCGCCCGCCATGGAACGAAGACCACAACGAGCGCGGCGATGACGATCACAAGTGCGGCCAGCGCGAGCCAGGCGGCGCGGCGCGGATCCATCAACCGCTCACCCAACTCACCCGCTGATGCTAGGCGGGCGGGGATTAACCGGCGATGCGTCGGGCGCTGTTGTAGGCGCCCCAGGGGTCCACGGGATCGAGCGAGACTGGCACTCCGTAGGTGGAGGCATGGATGATCTGACCATCACCCACGTAGATCGCCACGTGGCTCACCGGGCTGTAGTAGAAGATGAGGTCGCCCGGCTGTAGCTCACTACGGCTGACCGGTACGCCCATGGTGGACTGCGACCGGCTCGAATGCGGAAGGCTCACACCGGCAGCGGCATAGGAGTACATCGTCAAACCAGAGCAGTCGAAGGCATCCGGCCCATCGGCTCCCCAAGAGTAACTGTCCCCCAACTGGGCATAGGCGGTCTCGACGGCAATCCGCGCCGCCTCCGAGGGGGCAATGATTTCGCCGGGGGGCGCCTGACCGCCGCCACCCGAACCCCCACCGATGAGGTTGCGCTCCTCTGCCGAGAGCTGAGCGTGGAGCTCCTGATAGATCTCGATCTGGGCTTCTAGCGCCGCCCGCCGCTCAGCTATCTCGGCGCTGGCGGCCTGCGCGGCGGTCACCGCAGCAGCAGCCGCTTGGCCGAGGGACTCGGCTTCGTCGCGGGTCCGGCTAGCCTCGGCTAGTAACGCACCATCACGCACGGCTATGAGTTCCAGTGTGTTGACTCGATCCAAGAACTCCTGAGGCGAATCAGACGTCAGAATCGCGGCGAAACTACCCAGCCGGTCACCGGCGAAGGCGCTGCGGGCAACGCCTCGTATCCGGCCGTCGATGTGAGCCAAGGTTGCATTGACGTGGCTCAATGTCACCGTCGAGGCAGCCGCAGCGGCAATGTGCTGGTCGAGAACGACTTGAGCCTCGTTCTGCTCTTCCTGCAAGACCTCGAGGTCACGCCCCAACTGGGCGACGAGTCGAGCGGCTTCACTCGCGTTGTCCGGGACCGGCGGATCGGCAAGAGCGGTCGCTGGCGCGATCGTGGCGGTCAACAAGATCGCGCACACTGCGATAAGCAGGCGAAGAAGCGAATGGCTGTGCGTAAAACGGTGGTGCCGTGTGGGGGTCGCCACGAGCGGCGGCTCTCCTTCTTCCGCGTCAACCGCATACCGGGTTAGCTGACGGGTTCGGGCCGGGAAGAAATAGCCCTACGGCGCGTACGCCGATTCACCCCACTAACAGTGGGTCCCCGGTTCGGCCGCAGGCGGAGTTCACCCCGCGGCCAATTAGGCGGCGGCTCGCCGGGGCCACCCTCTTCGATGACTTCCACCCGTCGAGCCGAGCGTCACCCTACAGGACCGTGACTCCGCCGTGACAATGCCAACTCGAAAATCCCTTGGGCATTTTCGTGAGATCGTTTGGGACAGAAGTGTTCTCAACTCGCCTGACGTTTACCCAGTGTCTCGTTGAGTTCACCCTCGGTGATCAGTGGGACAAGTCTCAGCGGTGGGATCAGGCCGCCCTCGGCCAGCGCGTTAACGGCTGCCTGTTCGACCTCGTCGAGTTCCAATTCGGCCGGTGGCCCGAGCAGGACGCTGACCACGCAGTCACGGCACGCATCCCCTCGCACTTGGCAGCTGTCGCAGTCGATGATCATGTGCCTTCTGCCTCCTCGCTTCGCGAGCTGACCGCCGTTCGATCACTCTGGGAACGAGGCTAGGCAGTAGGTCTGACAAACCTTCGTCAGAACACTTCTTGTCAGCCTCCCGCGTACTCCCAGTGCCAGGGTTCCTCGCGGCCGTTGCCGGGATCTGCCCAGGTGGGATGCACCCATCCGAAGCGCCCGGCATTGACAACCATCCAGTGGTACTCGGGGGTGCCGAAGTTCTGGATTCCCCCGCACAGGTCCACGGCAAGAGCCCAACCGTGGTTGCTTGTTCCCGGCACCGCGGCCAGATGCGGTTTCTGGCCGTACAAGGTGACCTGGGAGCCGAAGGTCCGGTATCCATCGGTCAGGCACATCGGCCGGCCGAACGTGGCTGCAAAAGAGGCGGCCATGGCGGAGTACGCGGCAGCAGCGTCACAGCGCAACAGCTCAGCACCGTCAGCCACGGGGCAGAGGGCGTTGGGCGGGATCAGGCCGTTCGGATACCCACCCCATGCTCGATCTCCACCGTAGGAGGCCGGATAGACGGTGGCCCCGCACGTGACCGGAAGCGCCCCCGGGGCCCGTTCCGGTATCGCCCGCGGCGAGCCCGCAGGGAGCACCGGCCGGACGTAGCCGAGTAGCTGTTCGGGTGGGATGCGGCGCACGATGACCGCCCCGGCCAGGCCGTCTGCGGTCAACATCGTTTGCGCATCCAACCCGATCCCGACATGGCTGATGCCGGCCTGGGGGCTGCCCAGGAACACGAGATCGCCAGGGAGCGCATCGGGGGCGCTGATGGGCGGCAGGCTCGCCCACAAATCTTGCGCCGTCGCCGGTAGGGAGTAGCCGGCCGTGCCGTAGGCGGCCTGGATCAACGTGCCGCAGTCCCATGAGTCCGGGCCGGTCGTGCCGGGTGCATACGGAAGGTTCATCTCCCCCATTGCGGCCGACACGGCTCCGATGGTCTGGTCGGAGAGCACCAGCAGCGAGGACGGCACGCGTGGGAGCTGAGCTGCCCCTGGGTTGGCGCCCCCGGTGCTGAGCCCGACCGGTACCAGGCCGGGGGGCAGCACGCGCGCCGGATCGAGCAGTTCGCCTATGTGTGGCGGGACAACGCCGGCCGCGCTCAGCTGCGCAAGATAGTTCTGCCACTCTGCGGCCGTCCGGGCATTGACCTCGAGCTGGGCCTGTTGCAATTCGGCCAACTGCGCGTTGACCGTGGCCAAGGCTGCGGTGAGCTCGTCGGTGACCGCCGCGGCTGCCTGTTCGACCCGGGACGCCTCGGACTGAAGGCTCGCCGCTTCGGCCTCCACCGCGGCCAGACTCGCAGCTGCCTCGGTGTCAGCGGCGACCGCCTGGCGGCGAGCCCGCTCGGCATCGGCCAGCCCTTGCTCGTGCAACGTTCGGATGGCGTCCAGGTATCCCAGAGCGGCCACCATGTCGCCGGGTGAGCGATAGGTCAGGAAGAGGCGAAGCTCGTCCGGCGCCGACCCGTCGCGGTAGATCGCGGAGGCGTATCCCGCGATCGTCTGCTGTTGGGCGGCCAACCACAGGTCGGCCTCGCGTCGAGCGGTCTGGGCGGTCACCGCCTCGGCTCGGGCACTCTCGAGCCGGGACAGGATGTCGGCTACGGCCGCCTGTCGGTCCTGGAGCTGGCCCTGGATCTGGGCGGCTCGCGCCTGCAACTCGTCGAGTTCGGGGGTGTCGAGCACGGCCGAGGTACCGCCCGGTTGGTCACTCGGGTCGGCGAAAGCAGTCACCACCGCGGCCAGCGCCGAGGCGAGCATCGCCAAGACGACGATTCCGACGATGACCAGGCGCTGCCGACGGCGCCTGCGTGCATCGCGGCTCTCGGTCACCCTCAGCACAACGATTCAGCCTTCTATCAGTTTCTTGGGACCGCGATCGCCAAAGCCTACGTTGCGTGCCTGAGCATGTGGACCCTTTCACCACGGCTGCGGATCCGACATCAGTCCGGCGCGCCTTGGGTGGCCTGTCGTACCCGGCGCTTAGCGTCGGCTGCGTGAGGCCAGTGGTTCGGATCGAGACGTCGCCGTGGCTCGTGGCCGGTTGCTGAACTCGATGACCGGCTCAACCCCGGCCGCCACGCTGCGTTCGCCCTACGTCCAGGTCTCGATCGACGAACTCGGCACTCCACTGCGCGACGTCACGTTCGTCGTCGTGGACCTCGAGACGACCGGCGGTTCGCCGCAGACCTGCGCGATCACCGAGATCGGCGCGGTCAAGGTCCGTAGCGGGGAGGTTCTCGGTGAGTTCCAGACGCTGGTGGATCCCGGCTCGGCGATCCCGCCCTATATCTCGATCCTGACCGGAATCACCGACTCCATGGTCATTGCCGCTCCGCGGATCGCCGAGGTGCTGCCTGCCTTCCTGGAGTTCGCGCGGGGCAGCGTCCTGGTCGCTCACAACGCGCCGTTCGACCTGGGCTTCCTCAAGTCAGCCTGTGCGGCGTCGGCCACGCCGTGGCCGGCCTTCGCTTCGGTGGACACCGCACTCCTTGCCCGACGCGTGCTGACCCGTGACGAAACACCCAACTGCAAGCTCTCGACGCTTGCCCCGTACTTCCGCGCTGCCACGGTCCCCTGTCACCGGGCGCTGGCCGATGCCCGGGCCACCGTGGATGTGCTGCACGGCCTGTTCGAACGGCTCGGCTCACTTGGCGTGCAATCACTGGAAGAGCTCACCGATCTGACCCACCAGGTCGACCCGATCCGGCGCCGCAAGCGTCACCTCGCCGCACATCTCCCGCACGCGCCTGGTGTCTACCTGTTCAAGGACGCCCAGGACCGCCCGCTCTACATCGGTACTTCGCACGATCTGGCTCGCCGGGTGCGCTCATACTTCGCGGCCTCCGAACAGCGCTCGCGAATGACTGAGATGGTGGGCTTGGCCGACCACGTGGACTCGATCGTTTGCGCTCACGAACTCGAAGCGCACGTCCGCGAACTTCGGCTGATCGCCGAACACAAGCCGCGGTACAACCGCCGATCCCGCTTTCCCGAGCGGGTGATCTGGCTCAAGCTGACTGAGGAGGCCTTTCCGCGGCTGTCGATGGTCCGGCGCCACCGCCTGGATGGCGCGGCCTACATGGGCCCGTTCTCCTCGCGCCGGCAGGCCGATGCGGCGATGATGGCGGTCTACGACGCGCTCCCGATCCGCCGGTGCACTCCCCGGCTTTCCCCCGAGCGCGTATCGGCCTCGTGCGCGTTGGCCGGGATGGGCCGATGCGGCGCCCCGTGCGAAGGCTCCCAATCTGTCGAGGAGTACGCCGACATCGCGGCGGTGCTGCGTCGCGCTGCCGACGGCGACCCGCGCGACCTGCTTGCCCCACTGCTGACACGGCTCGCGAACCTTGCCCGGGCCGGTCGGTTCGAGGACGCCGCTGCCTTACGCGATCGGGTCACGATTCTGCTGCGCGGGTGCCTGCGCTGGCAGCGGCTGCGCTCCCTGTGGTCGGTCCCCGAACTCGTGGCAGCTCGATCCGACGATGCCGGCGGCTGGCTGCTGGCCGTTGTCCGACAGGGTCGCCTGGTCGCCGCCGGGCGGGCACTGTACGGCGTGCCCGTGCGGGCGTACGTGCACGACCTGCTCCACTCCGCCGAGACGGTCAGCACTCCCGTGGGCAGCGCTGCTGCCAGCCCCGAGGAGACCGAGGTGATCTTGCGCTGGTTGGACACCCCGGGCACCCGGCTCGTCGACCTCACCGGGGTCCTGGCCTGCCCGGCTCGCGGAGGTGCGGCAGCCGACTGGCTCACCCGCGTCGCGGGCGCTGATCAGGGAGTCACGCCGTTCGCCGACCGCCGGACCCTGCGGACCCGGGGCCGGCCTGATCGCATCGGAGTCGAGCGCGCGCGGATAGGCTCGGCTCTGTGATAACCGCGATCGTCATGGTCACCACCAGCACCGACTCCATTCCCGAGGTCGCCGCGCAGATCGCCGACATCGAGGCAGTCAGCGAGGTCTACTCCGTCGCGGGCCACGTGGATCTGATCGCCATCGTGCGGGTACGCGAGTTCGATGACATCGCCTCGGTGATCGCCGGTCAGATCAGCAAGGTGTCTGGCGTCCTGGACACCGAGACCCATATCGCGTTTCGGGCCTACTCGCGGCACGACCTGGATGCTGCGTTCTCGATCGGCTTCGAGACCGAGGTGTGAGTCGCGTTCAGTTCGACTTGGCAGACTGACTGACCTGGATCCACCGATCCAACGTGGCCGCCGCTGAGCTGTCTTCGATGGCTTCGTCGGCGCGCGCAATCGCAAGGGCGAAGCGGTCGTTGAGGGACTTGTTGGCCGTTGGCGCCGTCGACGAGAGGCCGCTTTCGGCCACGATCGCCGCTGCGGCATTGAGCACTACCGCGTCTCGCACCGGTCCTGGCTCACCAGCCACAAGCCGCCGGACCACACTGGCGTTGAGCTCAGCATCACCGCCCCGAAGGTCCTCGGTCCTCGCCCTCTCAAGCCCGAACACAGTGGGGTCCAACGTGTCGGCCACCACCCGGCCGTCGGCGGCAAGCCATACCGAGGACGTCGTGGTGGTGGTCAACTCGTCCAGTCCGTCATCCCCGCGAAAGACGATCGCCCCGACGCCCCGGCGGGCCAGGACACCGGCCAGCAACGGCGCCATCCGGGCGTCAGCGCAGCCGACCGCAGCTGCGACCGGGCGGCCGGGATTGGTGAGGGGCCCCAGGAAGTTGAACACCGTGGCCACGCCCATCTCCCGGCGAGCCACCGCGGTGTGCCGCATCCCGGGATGGAAGACCGGCGCAAAGAAGAACCCGATACCGGCCTCGAGGACACAATGCTCGACGCCGGCAGGCGGGAGATCGATCACGACACCCAACGCCTCGAGCACGTCCGCGGAGCCGCAGGCCGAGGATGCAGCGCGGTTGCCGTGCTTGCCGACCGGGATTCCGCACGCGGCGACGACCAGCGCTGCCATGGTTGAGATGTTCACGGTGTGCGCGCGGTCACCACCCGTGCCAACTACGTCGACCACCGGGCCGGGCATCCGTACCGGCGCTGCGTTGGACAACATCACGTCGACCAGCGCGTCGATCTCGCCGAGCGTCTCACCCTTGGCCCGCAGCGCCATCGCGAACGCGGCTATCTGCGCTGGGGTGGCCTCGCCGGCCATGATCTCGCGCATCGCCCAGCCCATAGCGGCCACGGACAGGTCGTGCCGGGCGAGCAGGGCCGTCAACAATCCTGCCCAGGTGAAGGTAGGTGCGGTCACGAGATCGATTCGGGCATCAGGCGCGAACGACCGGGACGCCGCTGTGGCGCTGGCGCAGCAACCCGGCCACGGTCTGCGCGGCAGTCAGTGGATCGAGTGGGAAAGAAAGCGTCGCGTCGGCCAGCGACCAGTGCGCCAACCAACGATCTGCTTGCCGAGCGACGAGCACGATGACCGGCGGGCAGTCGCGGATCTCGAATTTCAGTTGCCGCGCAATGGCCATCCCGCCGGTCGGCTGCGCTTCGCCGTCGACGATGACCAGATCCACTCCGCCGCGGTCCACCCGGGCCAGCACTTCCTCGATTGTGTCGGCTTCCACCCAATCGATACGGCCGAGATCGCGGGCCGGACGCCGGCCGATGGCAATACGGACCGCCTCCCGAACAGCCGGTCGGTGGGAGTAGACCACCACCCGGAGGGGAGGGAGCCGCGCAGACTCGGTCGAGCCGGTCGAGCCGGCCGGGCCGGCGGCAACGGTCACGCGCGCATCCTAACGAGATGGGGCTCCGCCTTCGCTGGCCTGCTGTGCAGCCCGCCGGGCCGCCTGCTCCTCGAGGCGGTCCAGCTGACGGTCCTCCCGTACTGCTTCCCGGTCCGAGGCCCGCTTCCACTGCACAACGGCCGCACCCAACATGAGCAGGCCGATGAGATCTCCAGAAGCCCACAGCAGCCCGCCGCCGACCTGCTGATCGACGAACGGATCGATCCAGGGGAGGTTCAGCGACTCGTAGTGGTCGGCGGCGATCACGGTCCGCTCGGACATGATCGTCAGTCCCAGGACAACGTGTATCGGCAACGTCGTGACCAGCACCAGCACCCGCATCGGGTGCGGCAACCGGCCGGGCAGCGGGTCCACGCCGATAAGCGGCCAGAAGAACAGGACGCCGACCAAGACGAAGTGCACGTGCAACAACAGGTGCAACAGGTCGTTGTCCAACGTGGCCGGATACCAACCGGTGAAGTACAGCGCGAACGGGCTGGCGACGAACAGTAGCCAGCCGACCGCTGGGAACATGACGACTTTGGCCACCCGGCTGTGCAGGACTGCCAACAGCATCGCCCGCTCGGGGCGCGGCAGCGTGCGCAGGGCCAGAGTTGTCGGCGCCCCGAGAGCCAGGAAGATCGGCGCAACCATGGCAAGCAGCATGTGCTGGATCATGTGCGCCGAGAACAGCACGTCGTCGTAGGCAGCCAGCCCCGACATCAGGGCTACCGCGAGGGTGCCCAGCCCGCCCACGTACCAGGCGATCTGTCGCCCCCGCGGCCAGCTGATCCCACGGCTGGCCAACCGCCGTACCCCCCAGAAGTACAACCCCGCCGCCAGCAGAAGCGTGACCGTCACCAGCGGCTCGGCTCGCGTCTCGGTCAATAACCGGAGCGGTTCGAACCTCGGGATCTCGGGCACATCCCGAGGCTAGGCTCACTTGGCTCGGTGAGCGCAGCCGCCCGGACCCAAGATCTCTCGTCCGGCACTTGCTACCCGGGGGTATACGGCGGCTTGGTGATGGACATAATGACCCGGTGACGACCGTAACCGGCACGTTCGACGGCAGCCGGGTCCATTCGCTGACCAGGCCCAATACGGTCAGCGTCGGCACCATCATCTGGCTCTCCAGCGAGCTGATGTTCTTCGCCGGGCTCTTCGCGATGTACTTCACCGCCCGGGCTGTCCACGGTGCCCCGTGGCCACCCGAGGAGACCGAGCTCAACATTCCGTACGCCCTGGTCTTCACGATCATCCTGGTGGCATCGTCGGTCACCTGTCAGCTTGGCGTCTTCGCCGCCGAGAAGGGCGACGTCTTCGGGCTGCGCCGCTGGTTCACATTGACGTTCGTGATGGGCCTGGTCTTCGTCCTGGGCCAGTTCAACGAGTACCGCGCGCTCGTAGCTGAAGGCACCACAATCACTACCTCGACATACGGATCTGTGTTCTATCTCACCACCGGATTCCACGCGTTGCACGTGATCGGCGGGCTGGTGGCCTTCATCTTCATGTTGATCCGCTCCACAATGGGGCGCTTCACGCCGGCACAGGCCACCGCGGCCATCGTTGTTTCGTACTACTGGCACTTCGTCGACGTCGTGTGGATCGGGCTGTTCGCTGCGATCTACCTGGTCAGATAGGGAGCGCAGTGACGCACTCCACACCGTTGTCGGCCGCTACCCGGCGCCGCCGACGCCAGTTGCGCCGCAAGGTGAGCCGGATTTTCGCGTTGCTCGCCACACTGGTCGTCACTGGTGGCGTGTACGCGGCGATGGCCCCGGGCAGCGCCGCCGAGGACTCGGGTGACTCGACCGCGGTCGAGGCGGGCCGCGAGTTGTACGAGCAGTCTTGCATCACCTGCCACGGGACCAACCTCGAGGGCGTGACCGATCGTGGCCCCTCGTTGATCGGCGTCGGTGAGGCATCGGTGTTCTTCCAGGTCTCCACCGGCCGGATGCCGCTGGCCCGTCAGGGCGAGCAGGCCTACCGCAAGCCGCCGCTCTTCAATGACGAGGAGATCGACCAGTTGATGGCCTACATCCAGGCCAACGGGGGCGGGCCCACGCTCCCCTCCGGGGATCTGCGGGACGGCGATCTCGCCGAGGGAGGCGAACTGTTCCGGCTCAACTGCGCTTCCTGCCACAACTTCGCCGGCCGCGGTGGCGCGCTCTCGTCGGGAAAGAACGCCCCGAACCTCTCCGAAGCGTCGGATCTGCAGATGTACGCAGCGATGCTGACCGGACCCTCGAACATGCCGGTTTTCGGTGACAACCAGCTGACCCCCGAACAGAAGCGGGCGATCATCAACTACGTCCAGACGATCGATAACTCCACCGACCCGGGAGGCTTGGGCATCGGTCGCGCCGGGCCGGTCCCCGAGGGCGTGGTCATCTGGCTGGGGGGCATGAGCGTGCTGCTGATGGGGATCTTCTGGATCGGATCCAAAGCATGAGCAATCACCGAGCCGGGACCGGCCCCGAACAACAGGCCGGATCTTCCGCCCAGGAGGCCCTGCCCAGGGCCCACGAACTCGGCGCAATGAGCCACGCAGACCTGGAACGGGTTGGCCTGCGTCTCGATGACACCGAGGTCCACATCCTTTCCGGTGCTCCGCCACCGGGGTCCATCGCCGAGAAACGCGCCGAACGGCAGGTGGCGCTAGCCTTCGGCCTGGCCACCCTGTTCGCACTCGCGTTCGTGATCGTGTTCTGGGGCGCGGGTTGGTTCCTGCCGGACTGGGAGTATCAAGTCGACGGACCGTTGTTCGGCGCCCTGTTCACCCCCCTGCTGGGCCTCACGATGGGCGGCGCGCTGGGGTTCCTGGGCATCGGCATCGTGCTGTGGGTCAAGAAGCTGATGCCCCACGAAGTCGCCATCCAGCAGCGACACGACGGCGCATCACCACCGGTGGATGCCCGCACCGCCGGCAGCACGATCATGGCGGGATTCGAGCGGACCGGCTTCACCCGGCACAAGATCGTTCGCCGTTCGCTGCTCGGCGCGGCCGGGGCGCTCGGGCTGCTGGCGGTGATGCCACTCGGCGGGCTGATCAAGGATCCCAACCGCAGAGCCGAGCTTTTCCACACCTCGTGGGATGAGGGAATCCGCCTGCTGCGCGATGACGGGACGCCGATCCGGCCCTCCGACATGCAACCCGGATCCCTGGAGACCGTGTTTCCGGCAGTAGCGGGGGGCAACCGCGAATCGGATGCCGCCACGATGCTGATCCGACTCCGTCGCGAGCAGGTGGCCGATGTCCAGGCCGCGCCAGGGCAGGAGGATTTCGGGTTCGAGGACTATTTGGCCTTCTCCAAGATCTGCACACACGCCGGCTGCCCGGTCTCGCTCTACGAACAGGAGACCGGTCGCATCCTGTGCCCGTGCCACCAGTCCCAGTTCGACGTCACCCGCAATGCGGCGCCGGCGTTCGGGCCGGCTGCTCGGCCATTGCCACAGTTACCCATCGAGGTGGACGAAGAAGGCTATTTCGTCGCCCGCGGCGATTACCCTGAACCGGTAGGTCCCTCGTTCTGGAACCGGGAGAAGGGAGACTGATGAGCGCCCCCACTGTGCCGCCGCACTCTCAGTCGCCGGCCGACTCCAGCATCGCTCCCCCGGTCACGACAGTGGGCCGCCTGGCTGTCGACCTCGACGAGCGGATGACCTTCTCCCCCTGGCTGCGCCGTACCCTGAACAAGGTCTATCCGGAGCACTGGTCCTTCCTGCTCGGCGAGATCGCCCTGTACTCCTTCGTCGTTCTCCTGCTGACCGGCACGTACCTCACGTTCTTCTTCGACGCCACGATGCAAGAGGTCGTCTACGAGGGCTCGTACGCACCGCTACGCGGAGTGGAGATGACGGGGGCGTACGCGTCTTCGCTGAACATCT
>JALZIX010000328.1 GCA_030860025.1 Actinomycetota bacterium | reverse complement strand
ATGGAGCCGATCACCATGGGGTGGCCCAGGCGTGCTTCGACCACCAGCAGCAGGCGTTGGGCGCGCGAAGCCGCGTTGGTCAAGCCCTGCTCGACCCCGCTCTGGAACACGATCCGCTCCACCGCGTCGGTGACCCCGGCGATGATCCCGGCCAGCCTCAGGGTGCCGGTGTCGAACCGCTGGAAGACCACCCGCTCCATCCGCTCGGCCAGTCCGGCACTCGCATTGGCGATCGCCCCGAAGACGCCGCGCCCTTCACGGGGCGCGAAGGCGACCCGCTCGAGTCCCTCGGCAGCGCGGGCGCCCATGTTCGCCGCCGCAGCGACGAAGCCGCCGCCCTCGGCGACCCGTTCCGACCAGGCCGAGGCACGCTTGGCGGCCTGGGCCGCCCGCGGGATTGTTCCGGGCCCCCGGTCCCGGCCCGGCCCGGCGTCCGCCGCCGCCGGCAGCCAGTCGAGACGCTCGACCGGCTCGGCAAGGTCGCTGCCTCCGGCCGCGCCCGCTCGGCGCAGCGCCAGGAAACGCGCCTCCCAGGTCGCCGGCTCAGGGCCGGGCGTGCGGATCATCGTGGTCGGTACGGATGGTGCCGCGGGCCGGTCGAGCAGGGCCGTGTCGAGGCGCTCGGCAGCCCGGCCCAGCGCCGTGGTCGGAGCCACGATCGCGCGGTTGTAGGACTCGTCGAGGTAACCGCGGTTGAGTGCCCACCAGTACAGGCGGCGCGCCGCGCCCGGACCGCTCGCGGGTGGTAGTTCCTCTCGGAACCGATCCAGATAGCGCGGTCCGTACCAGCCGGAGAGCAGCAGCAGGGCAATGGTGCCGATGAACAAGATCACCAGGATCGGGTGGCCCATCGTCGGGTCGGCGCCGCTCGGGCCCACGCCGAGCAGCCGCTGGAACCAGGAGCCGTTGAACCCGCCGGGCAGTACCCCAAGCACCCAGCCAAGGGCGATCAGGCCAGCCAGGACGCCCCAGGCCAGAATCAGCCGACCCGGGCCGGCGTGGTCGGCGTGGTCGGCGTGGTCGCCATGAGCGTCATGGCCATCGTGGCCGGCGAAGGCCACCGCGGCCATGCGGCGGGTGGAAAACGCGGCGGCGAACAACGCGATCAACCCCAGCGCCAATACCCCCCACAGCGGCCAGTCGGGACCGCGGCCGCCGCCCAGCTCCAGGAACCGGCCGACCAGCGGTGCGACGAGCAACCCGGCGGCCACCGCCAGCGCAGCCGCCCCCACCAGGCGCGCGGTGTCCGCCGGGCGGCCTACGGCAGTCGGGTCCGGACCGCCGTGGAGTTGGTGCAGGACCGACGGCGCGGTGAGGAAGAGGTAGCTCTTGTAGAACGCGTGGGCAACCAGGTGGAAGATCGCCACCGCGTAGAGGCCCAGGCCGCAGAACAGGAACATCAACCCCAGTTGTGCGGTGGTCGAGGCCGCCAGCAGGCCCTTGATGTCGGTCTGCACATAACCGACGAGTTGGCCGAACAGCGCCGTGAGCGCACCCACCACTCCCACCGCGATCAGCGCGTTAGCCGCGTAGTCGTAGATCGGTGCCGAACGCACCACGAGGTAGACCCCGGCAGTGACCATCGTGGCCGCATGCATCAGCGCGCTGGAGGGCGTGGGCCCTTCCATCGCCCGGGCCAGCCAGGTGCCCAGCGGCAGTTGCGCGGACTTGCCGGTCGCGCCGAGCAGCAACAGCAAGCCGACCGCCTCGACCGCCCCGCTCGGCAGGGATGAGGCCTGTCCGAATACGTCGGCATAGTTCAGCGTGCCGGTCTGGGCCACCAGCACGAACATGGCGATCAGCAGCGCGGCGTCCCCGATCCGGTTCATGACGAACGCCTGGGTGGCCGCCTGCGCCGAGGCGGCTCGCGCGCGGTAGAAGCCGATCAGCAGGTACGAACAGACGCCGACGCCCTCCCAACCGAGGAACATGACCAGGTAGTTGTCGGCCATGACCAGCACCAGCATCGCGAACACGAACAGCGACACGACCGTGAAGTACCGGGTGAAACCCTCCTCGTTGTGCATGTACCGGACCGAGAAATGGGTGACCAACGCACTGATGCTGGTCACGACCAGCATCATCACCACGCTCAGCGGATCGAGCAGGAAACCGAAGTCGACGCTGACCTCGCTGGTGTCCATGAAGCGGTAGACCGTGATTTCCTGACTTCCCGGCCGGCCCACCATCACCACCGCGATGTAGACGCTCACGGCGAACGACGCGACCACTGCACCGACCGCCAGCCGGGCGACGGCCACCGGTCCGAAGAGGCGGTCGCCGGTCAAGGCGTTCAGGCCGTTGGCCACGGCTGCGCACAGCGGCAGCGCGCAGACGGCTACCGCGGCCAGCCCGACCCCGCTCACTGCGGTGTCGCCGTGCCGCCGCCGGGCATCAGCTCGTCCCCGCCGATGGTGGGGTTCCCCCGCTGCGGCCGCCCATCCTCGTGTCGATCAGGGCCGGAGGCAGGAACCCCACCCGGCCGCGGTAGTAGTCATGCGAGCTGGCCACGACCGGCAGATCCGGGATGTGCTCCTCCCACGGCACGAAGCCCTCGCCGGCCACGAACCGGGTGAACCGGCCGTCCTGCGGGTCCATCGCGACCAGGTGCACCCACTCGTTGTCCAGCAACTCGGCGATCGCCGGCTGGCGGCCGTATATGCCGCCGAGCACCTCGAGCGTGGACTCCACGATCAGGAGCAGGCGCATCGGTTCGTGGATCTCGATCATCTGTCGGGGCAACCCGGTGCGCAGGTCGCTGGCTGCTCCCTCCATGACGCCGAGCAGCCCGGACACGTTGTGCGGAACCTTCGTGTCGCAGCCATAGACCTGGTTATCGACGCTGGAGAAGTAGTACTCCAGATTGATCCCGGCCCCCACCGGCCCCAGTGCGAGCAGGATCCGCTCGACGAACGCGCCGGTCGGGTCCTCGGTGGGGTTGTAGGAGATGACGAAGCCGCGCCGGTCGAAGAACACACCCTGGGTCAGGC
>JALZIX010000248.1 GCA_030860025.1 Actinomycetota bacterium | reverse complement strand
AGCTGGGCTGGGTGCATCCTGGCGATGCGCGCCGGCATCGAGCCGGTCATGCAGTTGACCACCCGGGACCGCAACCGCATCGCGTTGCAGTCGGACCTGATCTCAGCTGGTGCCGTCGGTATCCCGAACGTCTTGATGCTTTCCGGTGACCATCCGACCTTCGGGGATCACCCGGATGCCATGCCGGTGTTCGACCTGGACAGTGTGCAACTGGTGTGGACCGCACGGCTGATGCGCGATCAGGGCCGGCTGCTGTCCGGCAAATCAGTGAGTCCGGCGCCGCAGTGGCTCATCGGTGCCGTGGAGAACCCCTTCGCGCCGCCGCTGCGGTTCCGAGCCCAGCGGATGGGCAAGAAAGTCGCGGCTGGGGCGGAGTTCATCCAGACCCAGTTCGTGTTCGACCTCGAGATCTTCGGCCGATGGATGAGGGAAGTCACCGATCTCGGGCTCGAGCAGCGTTGTGCTGTCATCGCCGGTGTCGGACCGATCCGGAGCGTGCGAGCGATGGAGTTCATGCAGACAAAGGTCCCCGGAATTCATGTTCCCGACGATGTGGTCCGGCGGCTGCGTGGCGTTCCCTCTGATCAAGTGGCCGCGGAGGGGATGCGGCTGTGCGTCGAGGTGATCCAGCGGCTCCGCGAAAGGACCGGCGTCGCGGGCATCCACGTCATGGCCTTCGGCCAGGAGCACGCCATACCTGAGCTGCTGGAACGCTCTGGACTAGCGCGAGACCGCGCAGTCACCGCCGACAAGGCAAGTATCGAGGTTGACGATGCTGATTGAGATTCGACCCACGAAGAGGCTTCGCGGCGGGAAAGCGCTGGACTTGACCGCGTCCCTGGCTCCTATCTTCGAAGCCCTACGCGAGGATTCACTTGATCTCTCCCGGGTGCGTCTTGTTTGTGACTGGGTCCAGTACAAGAACAACTTTCGGGATGTTGTCGACGTGCGTCCCATCCTCACGCCCTCCGCCGAGGACAAGGTCGAGATTGCGGTGGATCTTCGGCGCAGCGGCAACGGCGACCTCGCCGCCATCGTCCGGAAGCTGCTCGCCGGACACGCCGAGCCCGAGCGACTCGAACGGGTCTATCTCGAGGACTGGACCCAAGGCACCGCGAGTCGGATCTGGGAGTTCAACTCGCTGTACTGGCGTTTCCTCACCGTCTGGGAGAAGGCGACCGGCAGGCTCTACGAACAGGCATTGCCCGGTGGTGAGAGCGATGCCCGCAACATCGCTGGCGTCCACCAGCTCATCCGGGAGATGTTCACCGTCTGGGATGAACTGGCCGAGCACAACGCGTTACCTGACGAACTGTTTGTCATCGAGCTCGGGGTGGGTAACGGCAACCAGGCAAAGACCTGGCTGGATGAGTTCGCGAAACTCGATTCCGAGCACGGTACGGAGTACTACCGACGCCTGCATTACATGATGTGTGACTACTCAGAACACGTCCTTGGCCTTGCCCGGGAGAACGTCTCCGACCATGCCGACCGCGTGAGCTCGTTCCCGCTCGATGCCACGACGCCGATGACCGCGCTCGGCTTCCTGCGCTACAAGGTCTTTCTCGTCTACATCTCCAACGTCTACGACAACCTGCCAACTGAAGACGTGGCACAGATCGGGGGGCACACCTATCGCGCCGAGGTCCGGGCCTATCTACCGAAGGCCGATGCCGCCCGGATCGCAGCGGACTTCGGGATCGAGCCGGATTCCCTGGTCGGCGCTGTCGACAAACTGCTCTCGCTCGGGCCGGAATTGCTCCGTGATGCTCTGTCTGCGTATTTTCCCGAACTCGAACGCGCGGCAGCCTTCTGGATGGCGGCCTGGGACGCCCTCAAGCTCGAGGAGCGCTACGTGCCGATGACCGGCCTGGATCTGTACCAGATCGCCCCCGGCGTCAACGGCGAGATGCTCCGGGCGATGCTCGAAGCGCATGGGGATGTACGGATGCAGGTCAGCAACGGCGCGATCGCCAGTTTCGTCGACACGCTGCCCCTGTTGCACCCTTACGGTCGCCTGCAGTGTCATGACATCTTCGTGACCGACCCCCACCAATACCGGACCGGCTTCCTCGGTCCCGGGAAGTACGACGGTTCGATCGTCAACTGGGTCAATGGCCCGTTGCTGCAACACATCGGTCGCCGTAAGGGTTTTGACGTCCGCTATGCACCATTCGCGCACCGAACCGGGACGAACATCGTCACGCTGACCGCCCAGGTCAGGGACTGACATGGGCAACCAACCAGCACCCCCTCCTGCGTCGCACCGGCAACCACCCCCTCCTCCGTCGCACCGGCAACCACCCCCTCCTGCGTCGCACCCGCCTCTGCCGCTAATACCCACGACGGTCGTCGGGTCTTACTCGGTCCCGGAGTGGTTGGAACGGCTCAAGACCGACTTCTACCTGCATCGGATCAGCCCGGCCCACCTCGCTGAGATCCACGACGTCGCGATCAAGGCGGCGATCAAGGACCAGGAACGAGCCGGAATCGATGTCGTGTCCGACGGCGAGCTGCGTCGCGACAACGACATCGACTACCTACTCTCCCGCATCCCCGGCGTCTCGATCACGAATGGGACCAAGTCCTACTACTACGACTACTTCGACGCGGAAGTGCCCGAACCGCTGTCGCCCGGGGATACCCCTGCATTGGGCTTGGTCGAGGATTTCGTCTTTACGCGGAGCCAGACCGAATGCCCGATCAAGTTCTCCTTCACCGGGCCATTCTCGCTCTCCCGGCGGATCCGCAGTTCGGCGTACTCCGAACCGGGCGAACTCGTCCGCGCGTTGGCCCATGCGCTCAATGCAGAGGCTCGCGAGTTGGTGGCGGCGGGCGCGACCCGGCTGCAGATCGACGAGCCGTTCCTGGCCGGTCATCCCGACCAGGTCAGCCTGGCCATCGAGGCCATCAACATCGTCACCGCCAGCGTCGAGGCCGAGTGGGCTCTGCATGTGTGTTACGGCAACCGGTACGCCCGCCCCTCTTGGGAGGGTCATTACGACTTCCTCTTCCCAGCAGTGCTCGAGTCGGCGGTCGACACGCTGGTTCTCGAGTTCGCGCGCAAGGGGTACGGCGACCTGGCGCTCTTCTCTCGGTTTCCCTGGAACCGCCGACTGGGACTCGGTGTCATCGACGTGAAGAGCGA
>JALZIX010000237.1 GCA_030860025.1 Actinomycetota bacterium | reverse complement strand
GTCTCGTCGGTGACAGCGGCGAGTTTGCGGTAGGCCTCCATCCGCAGGCGCTCACCGTCGATGTAGTCGTGCGGGATGTGCGCGTCGACCGGCAGATCGACTCGTACATCGGCTGCCTCCCCCGCGGGCGCTGCACCCTTGAAGTCCGCCACCGCCTCGCCGACCAGCCGGATGTAGAGGTCGAAGCCGACCCCGGCAATATGCCCGGACTGCTCACCGCCCAAGAGGTTTCCGGCACCACGGATCTCCAGGTCCTTCATGGCGACCGCGATGCCCGAGCCGAGGTCAGTGTTCTGGGCGATCGTGGCCAGCCGGTCATAGGCGACCTCAGTGAGCGGGCGCTGCGGGTCGTAGGTGATGTAGGCATATCCCCGCTCGCGACCCCGCCCCACCCGGCCTCGGATCTGGTGTAGCTGGGACAGCCCAAGCAGGTCCGCCCGCTCGATGATCAGTGTGTTCGCGTTGGCGATGTCCAACCCGGACTCCACGATCGTCGTCGAAACCAGCACGTCGAAGTCGCGCTCCCAAAATCCGACCATCGTGGACTCCAGTTGGTCCTCGCTCTGCTGCCCGTGGGCGATCGCGATCCGCGCTTCCGGGACGAGCTCGCGCAGCCGGGCGGCCGCCTTGTCGATGGATTGCACCCGGTTGTGGATGTAGAAGACCTGGCCGTCACGGAGCAACTCCCGGCGTACGGCGGCGGCGACCTGACGTGGCTCGTAGGCCCCGACGAAGGTGAGGACCGGGTGGCGCTCCTCTGGCGGGGTGGTAATCGTGGACATCTCGCGGATGCCGGTCAGGCTCATCTCCAGCGTCCGTGGGATCGGCGTGGCCGACAGGGTCAGCACGTCCACGGCGGCCCGCAGCGTCTTGAGGTATTCCTTGGCCTCGACTCCGAAGCGCTGCTCCTCGTCGACGATGACCAGCCCCAGGTCGTGGAACTTGGTGCTGGGCTGCAGTAACCGGTGCGTCCCGATGACGATGTCCACGGCACCGCTGGCCAGCTTCTCCACGGTGTCGGCCTGCTGGGCCGGCGTGTTGAACCGGCTCACCATGGCCACATTCACCGGGAACTGCGCCATCCGCTCGGAGAAGGTGGTGAAGTGCTGTTGAGCCAACAGCGTCGTCGGAACCAGGATCGCCACCTGTTTGCCATCCTGGGCAGCCTTGAAGGCCGCGCGCACGGCGATTTCGGTCTTGCCATAGCCCACATCGCCGCAGATCACCCGGTCCATCGGGATCGGCTTCTCCATGTCGGCCTTGACCTCGTCGATGGCTGCGAGCTGGTCGGGCGTCTCGACGTATGGAAAGGCATCCTCGAGTTCGTGTTGCCAGGCAGTGTCCGCCCCGAAGGCGTAGCCAGGGGTCGACATCCGCGCTGCATAGAGCCGGATCAGCTCGGCGGCGATTTGCTTGACCGCCTTGCGTGCCCGACCCTTGGTCTTGGCCCAGTCCGAGCCGCCGAGCTTGCTCAGGGAGGGTGACTCACCCCCGACGTAGCGGGTCAGCAACTCCAGGGCATCGGTGGGTACGAACAACCGGTCGTTGGCCTGGCCGCGCCGCGACGGCGCGTACTCCAGGATGAGATATTCCCGCTCGCCGCCGTTGACCGTTCGGCGGATCATCTCGACATAGCGGCCGATGCCGTGCTGGTCGTGGACGACAAAGTCGCCCGGCTGCAGTTGGAGCAGGTCAACGGTGTTGCGCCGCCGAACCGGCAGCCGGCGCATCTCCTTGGTCGAGCTGCCGCGCTGCCCGGTCAGGTCGCTTTGCGTGATGAGCGCGAGCTTGAGCGCAGCCGATCGGAATCCCTCTTCGATCTCGGCCTGGGCGATGTAGACCACGCCAGGGTTGAGCTCTGGCGGTAGCTCCGGCGCCATCGAGACCGTGAGGCCGGCAGCCGTCAGCTGCTCCGCAGCGCGCTGGGCCGGACCTGGACCGGCGAAGGCCAGGACGACCCGCCAGCCGTCCCGCACCAGATCGGCAGTGTCACTGAGTGCGGCGTCGAGATCGCCGCGGTAACGAGTCGCCGGACTCGCGCGAAGCAGCAGCAGATCCTCGGCTAGTTCGCCGTCGCCGGCGCCCAGCGCGCCGACCGTGGACCACAACAGACCGCCGTCGACCGCCTCCTGCTGCGTCTCTTCCAATGAGTGCAGCGCTGACCCGCTCAGGTCCAGCGGCGCCCGGGCGCCGACCGCGGCGCTAGACCAGGACGCATCCAGGAACTCCAGGGAGGTACGGACGAGGTCGCTGGCCCGGGCGCTCACCCGCTCCGGCTCGCACACCAGCACATGCGCACTCCGGGGCATGAGAGCGGTCAGCGACACCATCGGTCTGTCGACCAGCAGCGGGGTGAGCGCCTCCATGCCCTCGACCGCTCGCCCGTCCGCCACCGCGTCGAGCAGCTCGCTGAGCTCGGGATAGTCCGGAGAGAGTTCTCCGGCGCGACGGCGGACATCGTCGTTGAGCACTAGCTCCCGGCACGGCGGAGCGAGCAGCCGTTCGACCTTTGTGTCGAGCGAGCGCTGGTCGCTGGCCGAGAACGGACGCAGCTCCTCGACCTCGTCTCCCCAGAATTCGACCCGGATCGGGTGCTCTTCGGTGGGCGGGAATATGTCGAGCAACCCACCGCGTACGGCGAACTCCCCGCGTTGCTCGACCAGTTCGACCCGCGTGTAGGCGGCATCAACGAGGCGCCGGACAACACTGTC
>JALZIX010000197.1 GCA_030860025.1 Actinomycetota bacterium | reverse complement strand
CCGTTGAGCACGCCGATGCCGCCGTGGATGCGCTCGAGGCGATTCCGGGCAGGTTCGTCCTCGCGTACGGAAACATCCAGGCAGGCCCCTGGGAGTGGTCGACGAGCGCAGACTTCCGCGACTTCGTATCTCGGCGGATCACTCCGGGCAACGACATGCTCGGCTTCCAGATGGCCTTCGACGTCACGGGTGATCCGGCCTTCCCCGAGCGTGCGGCATTCGAGGTTGCCCGCGAGCTCGGCGTGCCGGTTACCACGCACGCGGGCGTCTGGGGCGCCACCAACGATGACGGCATTCGGCTCATGTTCGAGAACGGTTTCGCGACACCCGAGACGATCTACGTCCACGCCGCGACGCTGAATGCCGACTCCTACCAGCGCATCGCGGCCACCGGCGGATCAGTTTCGGTGTCCACCGAGAGCGAGCAGAGCGCCGGGCAGGGCTACCCGCCCACCTGGATCCTGCGCGCGCACGACATCCCCGTGTCGTTGTCCATGGATACCAGCGTGTGGTGGAGCGGCGACCTGT
The DNA here is from genome assembly GCA_030860025.1 of Actinomycetota bacterium. Lineage (GTDB taxonomy): Bacteria > Actinomycetota > Actinomycetes > Mycobacteriales > Geodermatophilaceae > JACCQS01. Next base: position 3,746 of record JALZIX010000197.1, on the reverse strand, counting down.
TCTCGGCCATGCGGTCCACTCTCGGCGCGGATCGGTCCCGGGAGCACCTCGAGGCACATGGGAAGGGCGAGACCGTCACCAACTGCCATCTGCGCGCGGACGATGTGGTGCAGTGGGCGACGCGGGGTGGTGCCAAGGCGCTGGGCCTCGACGGCGCGATCGGCAGCCTGGAGGTCGGCAAGAAAGCAGACGTGGTGCTCATCAAGAACGACGACTCACCGGTCATGTTTCCGCTGATCAACCCATACGGCCACGTCGCTTTCCAGGCGCAGCGCGGCGACGTGCACACCGTGGTCGTGAACGGTCGGGTGGTGAAGCACAACAACCGGCTCGTCGATATCTCACTTGAGCCGGCGCGCAAGGCAGTCGCCGAGACGGTGGCCTATCTGGAGCAGGAGATGGGCGGCGACGCCTGGGCCGCGGGAATGAATCCCGAGATTCCGGAGACCAAGATCCTCGACAACCCCTACACGTACACGGACTACCACTCCGCCGCGACGCACACCAACTAGCCGGTCGCCCGCGGCAGTCCGCCTTCACCGGTCGTAGACGTCGCGGCGGTGCCCGAGTGCCACGACAACGACCAGGAGCACGTCATCGGCGACTGTGTAGATGATGTGGTAGTCCCGACCCGCACCAGCAGACCAGGGCGACCCTGTAGTGCGCGTGCAACAGGCGGCCGCGGAGGGGCCCTCTTCGCTCATGGCCTCGTCGAAGGCCGCGACGGTGGTTGCGCGGCCGCCTGGCCCGGGCAGAGGATCAGCTCCGTCCACGATGGAGGCACTGGATGGAGATCGTCGAGTTCACCCCGCAGCGCGAGCAGTATGCCTGGACTTTCGGCGGTGTGGCACCAGTGCGTCGCGTCACGCCCGGCACGGCGCTGCGACTGTGGACCGAGGACGCGTTCAGCGGCCGGTTGCAGAGTCCCGCTGATCTCCCCAGCGAGAAGCTGGACATGACAGAGGTCAACCCGCAGACCGGCCCGTTTCACGTCGAGGGCGCCGAACCCGGCGACACCCTGGCGGTGCATTTCGTTGACCTGCAACCGGCCCGCGATTGGGCGGCGTCGGCCACGATCCCACTGTTCGGCGCGCTCACCGGCACCGACCGAACCGCGCTGCTGAACGAACCTCTGCCCGAGCTGACCTGGATCTACCAGCTCGACCGCGACCGGAAGGTGGTGATCTTCGAGGCGCTGCGCAGCGAGCTGCACCTGGAGTTCCCGGTCGAGCCCATGCTCGGCACCGTCGGGGTGGCCCCGGCCGGCCGGGAGGTGCGCTCCTCGCTGGTGCCGGACAAGTTCGGCGGCAACATGGATACCCCGCAGATGCGCGCTGGTGCCACCTGCTTCCTCGGCGTCAACGTCGAGGGCGCGCTGTTTTCCGTTGGCGACGGACATTACCGGCAGGGCGAAGGGGAGTCTTGCGGCACCGCGGTGGAGGGCGCGATGAACGTGACCCTGATCGTCGAACTGATCAAGGGTGGCATGGCCCCGGAGTGGCCGCGGATCGAATCCGACAGCCACTACGCGGTGGTCGGTTCAGCCCGGCCACTGGAGGATGCCTGGCGCGCCAGCCAGATGGGCATGATCGCCTGGCTGCACGAGCTGTACGACCTGGACCGCCTGGACGCCTATCAGGTGCTCACCCAGATCAGCGAGTCACCGCTGGCCAACGTCTGTGATGTCAACTACAGCGCCGTCACCAAGGTGGCCAAGAGGCTGCTGCCCAGCGGTGAGGCCTACGGCGGCATGCACAGCTACCTGCGGGAGCAGGCCGCGACCCTTTCTTGACCCCGACTACGAAGGAGACACACGTGGACCTCCAGCTCACGGGGCTGCGCGCCCTGGTTACCGGCGGCACGAGGGGGATCGGCCGGGCGATCGTCGAGTCGCTCACCGGCGAGGGCGCCGCGGTGGCCTTCTGCGCACGCGACGAGTCCGAGGTTGCGTCCACGGTGACATCACTCGAGCGTTCCGGCGCAAGGGTTATCGGGACCGTGTTGGACGTCAAGGACGGGCCAGCCCTCGCATCCTGGGTGAACGACACCGCGGAGGTCCTCGGCGGTCTCGACATCGTGGTGCCGAACGTGAGTGCGCTCGCAATCGGCCCGGACGAGGACACCTGGCGGGCCAGCTTCGAGGTGGATCTGCTGCACACAGTCCGGGTGGTGGCGGCCGCGATGCCGCACCTGGAGCGCAGCGGCAACGGCTCCATCGTCGTGGTGTCCAGCGTGTCCGGCCGCGAGATCGACTTCGCCGCCTCGTCCTACGGGACGATGAAAGCCGCTCTGATTCACTACACCCAGGGCATCGCGTTCCAGCAGGCTGGCAACGGCATCCGCGCAAACAGCGTTTCTCCCGGGAACGTCTATTTCACCGGCGGCATCTGGAACACGGTGCGGGACAGCAACCCCGAGCTTTATGCTTCTGCGCTGGCACTGAACCCGACCGGGCGGATGGCCCGGCCGGAAGAGGTTGCCTACGCCGTCACCATGTTGGCCAGCCCGCTGGCCTCCTTTATCAACGGCGCGAACCTCGTTGTGGATGGTGCGCTGACTCGCGGGGTGCAGCTCTGAATCGCCGGCTGCCGCGCTGGTCGGAGTTGCGGCCCCTGTTGCAGCCAGCGCCGCTGGTGCTCAACCCGGTGGCGCGGCGGCTGGGCCGCGCGGCCACCATCACCGATCTGCGGTCGCTCGCTCTTCGCCGCGCGCCGCGGGCGGTGTTCGACTACACAGACGGTGCGGCAGAGGCCGAGCTGAGCCTGCACCGGGCGCGGGAGGCATTCCGCCGCGTCGAGTTCGTCCCCCGGGTACTCCACGACGTGTCCGGTGTGGACACCGCTACGACGATGCTCGGCGCCCGCTCGGCACTGCCGCTGGCGCTGGCCCCGACCGGTTTCACCCGAATGATGCACGCCGAGGGCGAATCCGCAGTGGCCCGGGTCGCCCAGCACGCCGGCATCCCGTATGGGCTTTCCACCATGGGCACTACCTCGATCGAGGCACTTGCCGCCGCAGCGCCGGACGTTCGGCGCTGGTTCCAGCTCTACCTGTGGCGGGACCGTGCGGCCAGTGCGGAGCTGGTGAACCGGGCCGCAGCGGCAGGCTACGAAGCGCTGATGCTTACAGTGGATACGCCAGTGGCAGGCGCCAGACTTCGGGATGTCCACAACGGACTGACGATTCCACCACGACTACGGCTGAAGACCTTCCTTGACGGGGCGATGCACCCCGCCTGGTGGTTCGACCTGCTCACCACCGAGCCGCTGCATTTTGCAACGCTGAGTTCCTGGCAGGGCACGGTGGCCGACCTAATCAACCATATGTTCGACCCAGCGCTCACACTCGACGACCTGGCTTGGCTGCGCGAGCGGTGGCCCGGCCCGTTGTTGGTCAAAGGGATTCTGGGCGCCGAGGATGCCATCGCAGTGGTGGACCGCGGCGCCGATGCGGTGGTGGTGTCCAACCACGGCGGCCGGCAGCTCGACCGCGCGCCCACCCCGCTGGAGCAGCTGCCCGCGGTGGTGGATGCGGTCGGTGACCGCGCCGAGGTCTACCTCGACGGCGGGGTGCTCTCCGGTGCCGACGTGGTCGCAGCGGTGGCGATGGGGGCGCGTGGTTGCCTGATCGGCCGCGCCTACCTGTACGGACTGATGGCCGGCGGCGAGCGCGGCGTGGCCAGGGCGGTCGAGATCCTGGACGCCGAAATCCGGCGCACCATGCAACTCGTAGGTGTCAGCGCGGTG
>JALZIX010000174.1 GCA_030860025.1 Actinomycetota bacterium | reverse complement strand
GTCCAGAACTGTCTCGTCTGATCGCTGGGACGGTCGTAGATGTCGTTGAGGTGCGTCGGATCGTCGAACAGGTAGCTGCAGTAGTGCGCCACCATCAGCGGGGAGCCACCGGGACAACGTCGGAGATCGATGATCAGGGCGTCGGTGCCGGCCAGCAGGGTCATCGCCGCCGAGACGATGGGGGCGGCGATGTTGGCGTCGTGCAGGGTGCGGATGTCGAGATAGCCGACGTTGCCATCGAGCCGCTGGGCGGCTGCGATACCGCCTGCCGACAGGAGCACCTCCTGTCGATAGGCGACTTCGTCGAAAACCTCCGAGTCCTCGCCATCCTGCACCGGGATCTCGTCGACGCTGTGCAGGAGCCGGAGGTGACGATCACCGTTGACCGTCTGCATGGCATGCGTGAGGGCGATGCCGAACTCCTCGTCCGTCGACACGCCGGGAAAGGCGCCCGCGGCGTGCCGCCGCCGTAACAGTTCGACGACCTGCTCGCCGACGTCCGGGAAGACGTAGTACCTGGAGAGCAACGCGCACACCTGATCGAGCTCCCGGGAACGGTCCGGCGACGACATATCCGCAAGCTACAAGCGGCCGCAACCAGGTATTGCCCAGGCGACGCCGGGTGCGGCGACCGGACCTCGCCTGAGAGACTGCGCGGCGTGCTGCTGCGGATGTCGACCCTGTTCGTCCGGACCCTGCGCGAGGACCCGGCCGACGCCGAGATCCCGAGCCACCGGTTGCTGGTCCGCGCCGGATACATCCGGCGGGCTGCTGCCGGCGGATACACCTGGCTGCCATTGGGTTACCGGGTCTATCGCAACGTCGAGCGGATCGTGCGCGAGGAGATGGACCGGATGGGTGCCCACGAGGTGCACTTCCCGGCGCTGCTGCCGCGCGAGCCGTACGAGGCGTCTGGCCGCTGGACCGAGTACGGCAACAACGTCTTCCGCGTGACCGACCGGCGGGGAGCTGAGCACATGCTTGCTCCGACGCACGAGGAGATGTTCACGCTGCTGGTCAAGGACCTGTACTCGTCGTACAAGGACCTCCCGCTCTGGCTCTACCAGATCCAGACCAAGTTCCGTGATGAGGCGCGGCCGCGTGCGGGGCTGCTGCGGCTGCGCGAATTCGTGATGAAGGACTCGTACTCCTTCGACACGCACGACGCTGGACTCGACGCTTCCTATGCCGCACACCGGGCGGCCTACATCGCCACCTTCGATCGGCTCGGGCTCGACTACGTCATCGTCTCGGCGATGTCGGGCGCGATGGGTGGCTCGCGAAGTGAGGAGTTCCTGCACCCCAACGACGTGGGTGAAGACACCTTCGTGCGCAGCGCCGGGGGATATGCCGCAAACGTCGAGGCAGTACGTACGCCGGTCCCCGATCCGACCCCGTACGACGACGCCCCTGCCGCGCACGTCGAGGACACCCCGGACACGCCGACCATCGACACGCTCGTCGCGGTGGCCAACGAGCGGTTCCCGCGTACGGACCGGCCTTGGTCAGCCGCGGACACCTTGAAGAACGTCGTCGTGATGCTGGCCCACCCGGACGGCAGCCGCGAGCCGCTCGCGATCGGATTGCCCGGCGACCGCGAGGTTGACGCGAAACGGCTGGAGGCGCAGGTCGATCCCGCGACGGTCGAGCCGTTCACCGAGGCCGATTTCGCAGCGAACCCAGCGCTGGTGAGGGGCTATATCGGGCCAGCCGCCCTGGGGGAGAAGTCATCGAGCGGAATCTCCTACCGTGTGGATCCAAGGGTGGTCAGCGGTACGCGCTGGGTCACCGGTGCGAACGAGGCAGGGCGGCACGTCTTCGACCTCGTGTGCGGCCGGGACTTCACCCCCGACCGCACGATCGAGGCGGCCGAGATCAAGGCAGGTGACCCGGCACCTGACGGCTCCGGTCCCCTCGAACTGGCCCGCGGGATCGAGATCGGCCACATCTTCCAGCTCGGTCGCAAGTACGCCGAGGCGCTGGACCTCCAGGTGCTGGACGAGAACGGGAAGCTGGTCACGGTGACGATGGGCTCGTATGGCATCGGGGTCTCCCGCGCCGTGGCAGCGATCGCGGAGTCGACCCACGACGACTCCGGGCTGTGCTGGCCGCGCGAGGTTTCACCGGCCGACGTGCACATAGTGGCTACCAGCAAGGACGCGGCCGTCTTCGATGCTGCCGAGGTACTTGCTGAGGAACTCGTCGCGATGGGCCTGACCGTGCTCTACGACGACCGTCGCAAGGTCAGCCCTGGGATCAAGTTCACCGACGCCGAGCTGATCGGCGTACCCACCATCGTCACCGTTGGCCGAGGACTGGCTGATGGTGTGTTGGAGCTGCGAGACCGGCGAACGGATCAGCGCAGCGACATACCGGTCGGCAGTGCGGCATCGCTAATCCGCCGAGCCGTCCGGGCCTGAACTACTCCGACGCCCCATTCCTTAGGCGGTCTGGCAGAATAGGGCCGCGAACGTGCCGTGCGGCCCTCTACCCGCTGCGGACCACGTCCACGAAGTGTCGCGATCCCGGACCCACCCGGGCATCGCGCGCTCAGCCGCACGAGAACTCGAGGAGCAGTCCCGCACGTGTCCACCAAGATCAAACTCATGCGGCGCGGGAAGACGCGCCAGCCTTACTACCGCATCGTTGTGGCCGACTCGCGCACAAAGCGAGACGGCCGCTCGATCGAAGAAATCGGCAAGTACCACCCCAAGGAGGACCCCTCCTATATGGAGGTCGACTCCGAGCGGGTCGCGTACTGGCTCGGTGTCGGGGCGCAGCCGACCGAAGCCGTCCGCGCGATCCTGCGCGTGACCGGTGACTGGCAGAAGTTCTACGGCGAACCCGCGCCAGAGCCCATGCTGGTCAAGGCTGCGAAGCCTGACCGGCGGGCCGCGTTCGCGGCTGCCACCAAGCTCGGTGCCGGCGAGCCGGAAGCGGGTGCCGCGACCACGCCGAAGAAGAAGGCAACCAAGGACGCCGAGGCCGCCGCCGACGGCAAGACCGATGCCAAGGCCGATGCCAAGGCCGATGCCAAGGCCGATGCCAAGTCCGCGAACGACGCTGACGACGGATCCGGCAAGGGCATCGTCCAAGCGGTCGTCGAGGTCGTCGAGAAGACCGTCGGCAAGGGTGTCGGGAAGGCCGGCGAGGTGGTCGACAAAGCCGTCGGCAAAGTCTCCAAGGACGAAACCTCCGCCCCGAAGGGCTCTGCGGTCTGATGCTCGAGGAGGCGCTCGAGCACCTGGTCCGAGGCATCGTCGATCACCCGGATGACGTCCAGGTAGACCTCGTGACCAATCGGCGCGGGCGCACTCTCGAGGTACGGGTGAACCCCGAGGACCTCGGCAAGGTGATCGGCCGAGCCGGCCGAACCGCCAAGGCGCTGCGGCAGGTCATGACCAGTGTCGGAGGCCGCGGACTACGAGTCGACGTCGTCGACACTGACGGGCGCTGAGCGCTTCGAGCAGGGCATGAGCGACGACCACCGGATCGACGCGGACCTGGTCGCGGACCTGGTGATAGTCGGGAGAATCGGTCGCCCCCAGGGCGTCCGAGGCGAGGTGACCGTCGAGGTACGCACCGACGCGCCGCAGGAGCGCTTCGCTGCGGGTTCCACTCTGCTGACCGATCCACCCGAACGTGGCCCGGTGCGCATCGAGGCAGCTCGGCAGCACGGCTCGGCGTGGGTGCTCTCGATAGCGGGGATTGAGGACCGGCCGGCGGCCGAGACGCTGCGCAACACGCTTCTCCTGGTTCCGGCCGCCGAGCGCCCCCCGCTGGATCAGGTGGATGAGTTCTACGACGACCAACTCATCGGACTTCGCGCCCAGGACACGCACGGAGTCGAACTCGGCGAAGTTGTCCGGGTCGCGCACCTGGCCGCCGATCTGATCGTCATCCGGCGGCCCAGCGGCACCGAACTGTTGGTGCCGTTCGTATCTGCGATCGTCACCGACGTGGACCTCGACGGCGGCCGGCTGACCATCGACCCGCCACCGGGACTGCTGGACCTGTGACGCCCCAATGAGAATCGACGTCGTCACCATCTTTCCCGGCTATCTCGAACCACTGAGCCAGTCGCTGGTCGGGAAGGCTCGCGAGCGTGGCCTGCTCGACCTCGTCGTACACGACCTGCGTGCCTGGACCGACGACGTACACCGAAGCGTCGACGACCCCCCGTACGGCGGCGGGCCGGGCATGGTCATGCGTCCCGAGCCTTGGGCGCGAGCATTGACCGAGGTACGTCCTGAAGGTGTCCGGTTGGTGGTTCCCACTCCGGCTGGCCGAGCATTCACGCAAGCGATGGCCGCCTCGTACGCGCTCGAGCCGCATCTGGTGTTTGCTTGCGGACGCTATGAGGGGATAGACCAGCGGGTGCTGGACTGGGCGGCAGAACATGGTCCCGTCGACGAAGTCTCGATCGGCGACTACGTGCTGGCCGGCGGGGAGGTCGCCGTGCTCGTCATCGTCGAGGCGCTGGCCCGACTCGTCCCTGGGGTCCTGGGCAACGCCGAGTCCGCGGCCGACGACTCGTTCTCCACCGGCCTGCTGGAAGCCCCCAGTTACACGCGGCCGGCCAGTTGGCGAGGGTATGACGTACCGGAGGTGTTGCGGGGCGGCGACCACGCGGCGATCGCCGAGTGGCGCCACCGGCAGTCACTCGAGCGGACATCCCGGCGCCGCCCGGATCTCCTGCCCCCCTTTGACGGGTAGCGATGAGCGCCCAACTCGAGCCGACTCAGGGTCACCCTGTAGCACTAGGTTCAGATCAATCTTCTCCTGATCGACGCGCTACCAAGGTGCGCACCGCTAGTCGGGTGCTAGTGCTCGACCGAGATGGCCGGGTGTTGCTCTTCGGGGCTCGGATCGCGGATGCCGATGCGCTGCCGGGCGATGTGCTTTGGTGGTACACACCGGGAGGAGGCGTGGATCCGGGTGAAGCACTGCGAACTGCCGCCGTGCGCGAACTCGCCGAGGAGATCGGCCTCCACGTCGCCGAGAGTGAGCTCGAGGGACCGGTCTGGCTGCGGCGCTGGGTAGGCCCCTTCCTAGGCAGCGACATGGACTCGCGGGAGACCTTCTTCGTCGTGCGAGATGTCGACCATGTGGTGGACGTCAGTGGGCAGACCGAACTGGAGCAATTCGAGGACCAGCCCTACCACTGGTGGAGTATCGACGAGATCGCCGCCAGTAGAGAAATCTTCGCCCCGCGTAACCTGGCACAGCTCCTACCGACGGTCCTCGCCGGGCCCTGGTCGGGCCCTCCTGAGTTCGTGGACGTCCAGGCCGGCTGACGGGCAGTGTTGCTTCCGCATGTAAGAGCCTGGGATGCGCATTCGAACCCCTTCCCTTGATGTGGCACCATGGAGCACTGCTGGCCGGCGATGTCATTGACGGCGTCACCCGCCCGCCGCCCCCGGGTTCATGAGCAAGACTGCGCTGCTGCCCGAGGAACGACCCGAGACCTAGCCAGAACGGACACGCGATGAACACCCTGGACGCGCTCGATGCCGAATCCTTGCGCGACGACATCCCGGACTTCCGGCCCGGTGACTCGGTAAAGGTGCATGTCCGCGTCGTGGAGGGCAACCGCTCCCGGATCCAGGTGTTTCAGGGCGTCGTACTGCGCCGTCAGGGCGGCGGTGTCCGGGAGACCTTCACCGTCCGGAAGATCAGTTTCGGAGTGGGCGTGGAGCGCACCTTCCCCGTGCACACCCCGGTGGTCGAGAAGATCGAGATCGTCACGCGGGGCGACGTCCGCCGGGCGAAGCTTTACTACCTGCGCGACCTTCGCGGCAAGGCCGCCAAGATCAAGGAGAAGCGGGACACCGCGACGCGCTAGCACCACACCGCCAGCCCTCTCATCCCGTACGTACACCCGACGTAGGCTGAGCCGGACATGAGCACTCCATCGCACGCTGCGCACCGCGCAGGGGAAGCCGGAGACGGTGTCGTCCAGCGCTCGCAGATGCCACCACGCGCAGAGGCGACGCGCAGCGACTTAGCGTCCAGTGCGGACAGCGGAACAGCCCGTGATGCTGATCCGGCCACCGGCGCAGCGTCCCGCCGGAAATGGTGGACGCGGGGGCCACGGGAGGCGAAGCCCAAGAAGAAGGCCTCGCTGCTCAAGGAACTCCCGATCCTGCTGATCATCGCGTTCGGGCTCGCCGTATTGATCAAGTCATTCCTGTTCCAGGCGTTCTTCATCCCCTCCGGGTCCATGGAGCCGACACTGCACGGCTGTCCCGGGTGTTCTGGAGACCGGGTCCTGGTGAACAAGATCGTCTACTACTTCGGCGAACCGCAGCCGGGCGACATCGTCGTGTTCGAGGGCCCGGACACGTGGGCACCGGAAGTGCAGATCGCCGAGCCGACGAACTGGTTCTCCTCGGTCATGGCCTCCCTCGGTCGCGCCATCGGGGTCGGCCCGCCGAGCGAGAAGGACTACGTCAAGCGGGTCATTGCCGTGGGTGGGCAGACTGTCGAGTGCTGTGACGCCGAGGGCCGCGTGATGGTCGACGGCGAGCCCGTGGACGAGCCCTACATCATCACCAACAACCCCTTGGAGTCCCGCTCCTTTCCACGCGTGACAGTCCCGGACGGCCGGCTGTGGGTGATGGGCGACAACCGGGCTGGGTCCGCGGACTCCCGCTTCCATGTCACCGATCAATACAGCGGCACCGTTGCCGTGGATGACGTCATCGGCAAGGCCGCACTTATCGTCTGGCCATTCAGTCGGTTCACGATGCTCGACGACCCGGACATCCAGGGGCTGCATGCTGTTGCACTGTCCGGAGTCTCCGGTGTTGCCTCGCCCGGGGCGCCGCTGGCGCTGGGCGTAGGGCTCATGCTGCCCTTTGCGGGGCGGCGGCGGGCCAGGCTTCGCGGTCGGCATCCGCCCGGCGGCTTATGACACCTCCGGCCACCGGTCTGATCGCCCGACCGCGGCGCGCTGTCGTGAAAACCGAGGCGGGCCTGTGGGCCATGGAGGAGGCACTGCATCGTCGCGGCTTCTCCGCCGTTGCCGGAGCAGACGAGGCAGGCCGAGGTGCCTGCGCGGGACCGCTGGTCACTGCTGCCTGCATCCTCCCGACCGGGCCACGTGGTCGTGTGCCCGAACTCGCGGACTCCAAGCTCCTGACCGCTGCCGCGCGGGAGCGCGTGTACGCGCAGGTGGTGCGCCGGGCGCGCGCCTGGTCGGTGGTGATCATCCCGCCTCGGGAGGTCGACACACGCGGATTGCACAAGGCAAATGTCGAGGGGCTTCGCAGAGCCTTCGCCCGGCTCGCGGTAGTCCCGGACTACGCCCTGATAGACGGCTTCCCCATCGCCGGGCTCGGCGTACCGGCGCTGGCCGTGTGGAAGGGGGACCGGACGGCCGCCTGTGTGGCGGCAGCCTCGGTCCTCGCGAAGGTGACCCGAGATCGGTTGATGGTGGACCTACATCAGGTCTATCCCGATTACGACTTCGCCACCCACAAGGGCTACATCACGATGGGGCACACCGAGGCACTGGATCTGCGCGGGCCGTGCCCGGAACACCGGCGGCGATTCATCACTGTGTCGTCTCGGTTACCGGCAGACTCCGGTCGTGACATCGTGGACCTAGATATGGACGAGGCGATGCTCGGCGACGACACGCCGGAGGTGGCTGGGTATGAGTTCTGAGGATCTCGAGAAGTACGAGACCGAGATGGAACTGCAGCTCTACCGAGAGTACAAAGACATCGTCCGCCAGTTCACCTATGTCGTGGAGACCGAGCGACGCTTCTATCTGGCCAACTCGGTGGACCTACAGGTCCGCAACGCCGATGGCGAGGTGTTCTTCGAGATCCAGATGTCGGACGCCTGGGTGTGGGACATGTACCGCCCGGCCAGATTTGTGAAGAACGTGCGCGTGGTCACGTTCAAGGACGTCAACGTCGAGGAGCTCGACAAGCCCGACCTCCAGTTGCCTGACGAGCCCGGGCTGAGCTAGCGCGCCGCGGATGGACACGGCAGAACTCAGCCAGCGGATGTTCGACGCCGTCCTGGGTGCGGTGGACATGTGGTCGGTTTACCTCGGTGAGAAGTTGGGTCTGTACGAGGTCCTGACCGACCGCGGACCGCTGACCAGCGCCGAGTTGGCCGAGGCCGCCACAATCGACACCCGATACGCGACGGAGTGGCTCGAGCAGCAGACGGTCACCGGCTTCCTCGAAGTGGACGACGCAGAACTCCCCGCCGGCGAGCGGCGTTACACGCTGCCAGCCGCACACGCCGAGGTGTTCACGAACGCGGACAGCCTGAACTTCCTGGCTCCCTTCGTGCGCCTGGTCAGCGCGGCGGGCATGCAGCTCCCGGCTCTGGTCGAGGCCTACCGAACCGGGGAGGGAGTCGGATGGAGTCAGTACGGCCCCGATATGCGCACCGGCCAGGCCGACATGAATCGGCCCTGGTTCCTCGCTGCGTTGGGGACCGAGTGGTTTCCCGCGGTCCCGGAGCTGGACGAGCGGTTACGCGCGGGCGCCAGGGTGGCAGACATCGGTTGCGGTGAGGGCTGGTCCTCGATCGCCATGGCACTTGCCTATCCGACAGCGCTCGTGCACGGATACGACCTCGATGAACCGTCGGTACGGGCGGCTCGGCAGCACGCCGAGCAGGCAGGCGTGGCCGATCGGGTCACCTTCTTCGCGGGCGACGCGGCCGAGGCCGACCGCGACGGCGAGTACGACGTCGTCACCGCTTTCGAGTGCATCCACGATCTTGCCGGCCCCATCGATGTGCTGGCGACAATGCGGCGGCTGGTCAAGCCCGATGGCCAGGTGATCGTCATGGACGAACGCGTTGCCGAGCGCTTTCCCGGTCGAGGCGACGACGTAGAACGGGTCATGTACGGGTTCTCGCTGTTCATCTGCCTGCCCGATGGGCGCTCCCACACGCCGTCGGCTGCAACGGGCACCGTCATGCGACCGGACACCCTCCGTAGCTATGCCGAGCAGGCGGGCTTCGCCGGTCTCGAGGTGCTGCCGATCGAGAACGACCTCTGGCGTTTCTATCGACTGCAGATCCCCCCTCGCCCGGTCGCTCCGGGTCAGGTGCCGACGTAGGCCGCGAGATGTTCGCCGGTGAGGGTGGAGCGGGCGGCGACGAGGTCGGCCGGGGTGCCCTCGAAGACGATCCGGCCGCCGTCGTGGCCTGCGCCGGGGCCGAGGTCGATGATCCAGTCGGCGTGCGCCATGACCGCCTGGTGGTGCGCGATGACGATGACCGACTTGCCGGAGTCGACGAGCCGGTCGAGTAGGCCGAGCAGGTTCTCGACGTCGGCGAGGTGCAGGCCGGTGGTCGGCTCGTCGAGGACGTAGATGTCACCCTTCTCGGCCATACGGGTGGCCAACTTGAGCCGCTGCCGCTCGCCGCCGGACAGCGTGGTGAGCGGCTGGCCGAGGCTGAGGTAGCCGAGCCCGACATCACCGAGCCGGTCCAGGATCTTGTGGGCCGCCGGGGTCTTCGCCTCGCCCTCGGCGAAGAATTCCGCCGCTTCGGTCACCGGCATCGCGAGCACCTCGCTGATGTCCAACCCGGCGAGCTTGTACTCCAGGACCTCGGCCTGGAACCGTTTCCCCTCACACTCCTCGCAGGTGGTGGCGACGCCGGCCATCATCGCCAGGTCGGTGTAGATCACGCCGGCCCCGTTGCAAGTGGGGCAGGCGCCCTCGGAGTTGGCGCTGAACAGCGCAGGCTTCACGCCGTTGGCCTTGGCGAACGCCTTGCGGATCGGGTCGAGCAATCCGGTGTAGGTTGCCGGGTTGCTGCGCCGCGAGCCCTTGATCGCTGCCTGGTCGACCGAGACCACGCCGTCCCGACCGGAGACCGAGCCGTGGATCAGTGAGCTCTTTCCCGACCCGGCCACGCCGGTCACCACCACCAGCCCCCCGAGCGGAATGTCGACATCGACGTCCTGAAGGTTGTGCCGGTCCGCACCACGGATCTCCAGGGCATCGGTCGGCGGCCGGATCTCGGTCTTCAGCTGTGCTCGGTCGTCGAGGTGCCGACCGGTGAGGGTGCCGCTTTCCCGTAGCCCCTCGACGGTGCCCTCGAACACCACCTGGCCACCGGCAGTGCCGGCTCCGGGACCGAGGTCGACGACGCGATCGGCGATCGCGATGGTCTCCGGCTTGTGTTCCACGACGAGCACGGTGTTGCCCTTGTCCCGCAGTTGTAGCAGCAGGTCGTTCATCCGTTGGATGTCGTGCGGGTGCAGCCCGATCGTCGGCTCGTCGAAGACGTAGGTGACGTCGGTGAGCGAGGAGCCGAGGTGGCGGATCATCTTGGTGCGCTGGGATTCCCCACCCGACAGCGTGCCCGACGGCCGATCGAGCGAGAGGTATCCCAGCCCGATCTCGACGAACGACTGGAGAGTGTGCTGCAGGGCCGCGAGCAGCGGCGCGGCAGACGGCTCGTCCA
>JALZIX010000161.1 GCA_030860025.1 Actinomycetota bacterium | reverse complement strand
CTGCTCCCGGTCGTGAATCGAATGCGAACCGGTGGCCGGACTGGCTGCAGCTTCCCGCGAGATGCGCCGCAAGGAACTTCCTTCCGGGAGCCCCTCTGAAAGGTGCAGAGCCATGAACGGCCAGGAGCCCATATTTGCCGGCTCCTCCTGGACCCACACGAGATCGGTGGCGTTCGGGTACGTCGCGAGCACGTCGTTGATCTCACCGATGGGCAGCGGGTAGAGCTGCTCCACGCGGAGGAGGGCCACGGTTCCAGCACGTCGCCTGTCCCGCTCCGCGCCGAGGTCATAGGCCACCTTGCCGCTGCACAGGAGCACGCGGGTGACGGCCGCACGGTCCAGCGGCTCCCCCCGTACACCCGGGTCGTCGAGCACCGGAAAGAACCTGCCCTCGGTGAACTCGGCCACCGAGCTGACGGCAGCCTTGTGGCGCAACAGCGACTTCGGCGTCATCACGATGAGCGGTCGTTGACTGGTGCTCAGCGCCTGACGCCGCAGCAGGTGGAAGTAGTTCGCCGGCGTCGTGCAGTTGGCCACCGTCATGTTGTTCTCGGCGCACATCTGCAGGAAGCGCTCCGGACGTGCGCTGGAGTGGTCGGGGCCCTGACCTTCGAGCCCGTGCGGGAGCAGCAGGACCACACCGGAGCGCTGTCCCCACTTCGCCTCCCCGGAGGAGATGAACTCGTCGATGATGAGTTGGGCACCGTCCACGAAGTCGCCAAACTGCGCCTCCCACAGCACCAGCGCCTCTGGATTGCCGACCGAATAGCCGTACTCGAAGCCCAATGCGGCGTACTCCGAGAGCAACGAGTCGTACATCCACAGCTTCGCCTGACCCGGATCCAGGTTGGCCAGCGGCGTGTATTCCGCACCGGTCTTGCGGTCGATCAGTACCGAGTGCCGCTGGACGAACGTCCCCCGCCGGGAGTCCTGGCCAGCCAGCCGGACGGGTACGTCCTCCACCAGGAGTGACCCCAGGGCAAGAATCTCGCCGAACGCCCAGTCGATCTCGCCCTCGCTGGCCATCGCTGCCCGGCGTTCGAGCACCCGTTGCAGCCTCGGATGCACAGCGAAGCCCACCGGAACCGAGACGTGTGCGTCCCCGATCTGCTTGATGACTTCGGCGGACACGGCTGTCTGCACGGCGTCGGTGGCCGGCTGCGACATTCCCGGCATTGGCTTTGGCTCGTTCTTGGCATCACGCGTCTCGGTGAAGACCCGCTCGAGCTGGCCGCGGTAGTCCTTGAGCGCCTCCTCGGCGTCGGCGACGGTGATGTCGCCGCGCCCGACCAGCGCCTCGGTGTAGAGCTTCCGGACCGAGCGCTTGCGATCAATGATGTCGTACATCAGCGGCTGGGTCATCGACGGGTCGTCGCCCTCGTTGTGGCCCCTGCGCCGGTAGCAGACCATGTCGATGACGACGTCCTTCTTGAACGCCTGCCGGTAGTCGACGGCCAAGCGGGCCACTCGAACGCAGGCCTCGGGATCGTCACCGTTCACATGGAAGATCGGCGCCTGGATCATCCGGGCGACGTCGGTGCAGTACAGGCTGGACCGCGCTGCGGCAGGCGAGGTCGTGAAGCCGACCTGGTTGTTGACAATCACATGGACGGTGCCGCCGGTGCGGTACCCGCGTAGCTGGGAGAGGTTCAGGGTCTCCGCGACCACGCCTTGGCCGGCAAAGGCTGAGTCGCCGTGCATCAACACCGGCATGACCGTGAAGCCGCTCTCGCCCTTATTGATCAGGTCCTGTTTGGCCCGGACGATGCCCTCCAGAACCGGGTTGACAGCCTCGAGGTGACTCGGGTTCGAGGTCAGTGACACCCGTACCGCAGCATTTCGCTCAGGATGCTTGAACATCCCGCTGGCCCCGAGGTGGTATTTCACGTCACCCGAGCCCTGGACCGTTCCGGTGTCCATGTTGCCTTCGAATTCGGAGAAGATCTTCGCGTAGCTCTTGCCCATCACGTTGGCCAGCACGTTGAGCCGACCGCGGTGCGGCATGCCAATCGCTACCTCGTCGAGGGCGTACTCGGCGGCCTTCTGCAGGACTGCATCGAGGAGCGGGATCACCGATTCGGCGCCCTCCAGCGAGAACCGCTTCTGCCCCACGTACTTCGTCTGCAGGAATGTCTCGAAGGCCTCCGCTGCGTTGAGCCTGCCGAGGACGTGCTTCTGCTCGCGTACGTCGGCGATGTCGTGCTTGACCTCGATCCGCTTCTGCAGCCAACCGCGTTCCTCCGGATCGGTGATGTGCTTGTACTCCACTCCGACGGTTCGGCAGTAGGAGTTGCGTAGCACGCCGAGGATGTCCCGCAGGCTCATCGTCGCCTCGCCGGCGAATCCGCCCACCGGGAAGATCCGATCCAGGTCCCAGAGGGTCAACCCATGCTGGATGATGTCCAGATCCGGGTGCGTACGGACCTTGAACTCCAGCGGATCCGTGTCAGCCATGAGGTGGCCGTTGGTGCGGTAGGCGTCGATCAACTCGATGACTCGAGCGTTCTTGTCGATCTGACCTTCGTGCCGAACGGTGACGTCGGTAATCCAGCGGACCGGCTCGTACGGGATCCGCAGGCTGCTGAAGACCTCGTCGTAGAACCGGTCTTCGCCGAGCAGGAGTTGATGCATCCGGCGCAGGAAGTCCCCGGACTGGGCGCCCTGGATGATGCGGTGATCGTATGTCGAGGTGAGCGTGATGGTCTTGGATAGGGCGATCTCGGCGAGCATCTCGTCGCTCATGCCCTGGAACTCGGCGGGGTACTCCATCGCACCGACGCCGAGGATCGTGCCCTGTCCTGGCATCAGCCGGGGCACTGAGTGGTTGGTGCCGAGCGTTCCCGGGTTCGTGAGGCTGATCGTCGTTCCGGCGAAATCGTCCGCTGAGAGTTTGCCCGCACGTGCCCGCTTGATGATGTCTTCGTAGGCCAGCCAGAAGGCCACGAAGTCCATGTCCTCGCAGCCCTTGATCGAGGCGACGACCAACTGCCGGCTTCCGTCGTCTTTGTGTAGGTCGATCGCCAAGCCGAGGTTCACGTGCTGTGGCGTGAGTAGAGCGGGCTTACCGTCCACCTCGCCGTACGCGTTGTTCATCTCGGGGAAGGACTCCAGCGCCTTGATCAGCGCATACCCGATCAGGTGGGTGAAGGAGACCTTGCCACCTCGCGAGCGGCGAAGGTGATTGTTGATGACGATCCGGTTGTCGGCGATCAGCTTGGCTGGCACGGCACGCACGCTGGTCGCGGTCGGGACGTGCAGCGAACCCTCCATGTTGGCCACGACCCGGGCTGCGGCGCCACGGAGTTTCGTTGTCGCTGCCTCCGATGACTGGGGTCCTCGGGCTGCGGCCTCGCTGCGGTCACGCGAGACCGGAGTCGTTGTGCGTGACTGCGGCGTGGGTGACTGCGGAGCGGGGGACGGCGGCGTGGCGGGCTGCGACGGCGGCGACGGCTGGGACGCCGGCGCGGGCGCCGTCGCCGGCGATGTCCCCTCTGGCGCTGTGGGCGCC
>JALZIX010000126.1 GCA_030860025.1 Actinomycetota bacterium | reverse complement strand
GTGGCGGGGGAGCCGGCGGCATCGAGAATCTTGGGTTCCAGGGCATCGACCCAGATCCGGGCGCCGTCGACGGAGGGATGCCAGCCGTCAGCGGCGAGCAGGCCAGGATCGGCTCGAAAGACCGGGCCGCACTCCTTGGCCAAGTCCACCGGCAGGCCACCGGCGATCCGGGTCGCGGCGAGTTGGACTCTGGCGACCTGACGTGAACGCCAGCCGGCCACGGCCCGAAGGGGCTGACCCAACCCGCGGGCGGCGGCGAGGTCAGGAGCTGTCCCAACAACCACCGGCACGCCATGGCCGCGTAGTCGGCGCACGGCATCGACCACGCCGTAGGAGACCGAACTCACCCGGGTGAGTCGCACCGCATCGTCGGATCCGATGACCAAGACGGCCAGATCGGGACGGCTCAGCAGCGCCCGGGAGACCTGAGGTCCTAGGTCGCCTGTGCGGGAGCCGGCGATGGCGAATCCGGAGAGCTCGACCCGCCAGCCGGCCGCAGCCAGCCGGGCAGCCAACTGCCCGGGGACACTCTGCTCCACCGTCGTGACCCCGTACCCAGCGGCGGCTGAATCACCGAGGACGGCGAGGCGCAGCGGCGGGTCGCTGCTGATCCCGAACGTGCCGGTGATCGGCGGCGGATCCACCATGGCCGTGGGGTCTCGCCGGGCTGCGGCGATCAGTTGCCCGGCCAGGATCGCCCCGGTTGCGCCTACGCCGCCCACCACGGCCCCCGCGCCGACGCGGCCGATCCGGACGGCCAACCCAGGGCGACGAGGCGCCCCGCCAGCTCTGCTCGCTCGGCTCACAGTTGGCTCGCCTGTTCCGGAGAATCGGTCTTGACACAGTCGTCCGCCTCGACCATCGCCAACGGACGCCGCCGGCGCAGCCGAGCCCAACCCGACGAGACCGGCGCGTCGGCATCTGCTTGCGAGACCTCCGTACCAGCGCGCTCGACCGCCCGGACCGCCGCATGCTCCACGGAGGTGACCCGCTCCTTGCCGAACGGGCGGTCCCGCCCCTCAGCGCCCTCCGGCCACAGACCCAGCGCTGCGGCTGCAGTCGGCAGAATCACCGCCGCCGCGGCTGCATATCCGTCGGCTGATGGATGGAACTCATCGGCACTGAACATCCTCGGATCGCGGGCAAAGGCGGGACCGAGGATGGCGCCCAGCGACACGGTGCGCCCACCAGCCTTCACCACCCCGATCGTCTGCAGTGCGGCCAGTTGGCGGCTCCAGCGACGTGCGATGAACCGCAGCGGTTGGCGTACGGGCCGGATCGTGCCGAGGTCGGGACAGGTCGCCACGACGACCTCGCAGCCGGCTTCCCTGAGCCGGGTCACGGCCTCGGACAGGAACCGGACGGACACGGAGGGCCGGGTCCGGGACGTGACGTCGTTGGCGCCGATCATGATGATGGCCAGGTCCAGGTCCGGCGTTTCGGCCAGCGCCATCCGTACCTGGCTGTCAAGGGCATGGGATTCAGCGCCGATCCAGGCGTGTCTGGTGAACTCCACCGGCCGCTCGGCCAACTCGCTGAGCGCGTTGACGATGAGCACGCCCGGCGTCTCGTTCGTCCAGTCCACGCCCAAGCCGACAGCACTGCTGTCCCCCAACAGGGCGACGCTGATCGGCCTACCCGGGAAGTCCCCATAGGTGCCATCACCAGTAGGAGGACCGAGTAGCGGGGCGCGCTGCTCGACGACGCGACGAGCCGCCCGGCTCTGGGACAGGATCAGGCTGGCCAGGCCACCAGCGGTCGCGCCGACGCTGCCCAGCGTCAGCACGGTGCCCAGCGCAGCGCGACGGACGGTGCCGTTCATCTGCCCTTACCCCGGCCAAGACTCGTTCCAGATTTCGCTCGGCCGCTCCACCCCATCACTCGACCGAGATTAGTCCAGGCGCACGCCTCCACGTACTGTGAGCGCCGTGCGCTTCGTCGACAGCGTGGTCGATCTGATCGGAGGAACACCTCTGGTCCGCCTCGGCCGGATCGGATCTGACGCTCCCGCTGCCCTCGCCGCGAAGGTGGAGTACTTCAACCCCGGCGGATCGGTCAAGGACCGAATCGCGGTACGCATGATCGATGCCGCCGAATCGTCGGGTGCACTGGTCCCGGGTGGAGTTATCGTCGAGCCCACGAGTGGCAATACCGGTGTCGGGTTGGCGCTGGTGGCCCAGCAGCGGGGGTATTCATGCATCTTCGTCTGCCCCGACAAAGTTTCCACCGACAAGATCGACGTGCTGCGCGCATACGGCGCCACGGTCGTTGTTTGTCCGACAGCCGTACCACCGGATCACCCGGAGTCCTATTACAAGGTCTCCGATCGGTTGGCCAATGAGACCCCCAAGGCCTGGAAACCGGACCAGTACTCCAACCCGCACAACGCTGCCTCGCACTACGGGACCACCGGTCCAGAGCTCTGGGAACAGACGGAGGGCCTGATCACCCATTTCGTTGCCGGGGTCGGTACCGGGGGCACGATCAGCGGTACGGGGCGCTATCTGAAGGAAGTCTCCGACGGCCGGGTCAGGATCATCGGCGCAGATCCAGAAGGCTCGGTGTATTCCGGCGGAACGGGCCGGCCTTATCTCGTCGAAGGCGTCGGTGAGGATTTCTGGCCCGAGGCGTACGACCCAGCGGTGCCCGATGAGATTCTGGCTGTGTCGGACCGGGACTCCTTTGCGATGACCCGGCGGCTGGCCCGCGAAGAGGGGCTCCTGGTCGGCGGATCGTGTGGCATGGCCGCGGCCGCTGCGCTCCGCGTGGCTCGCAGCGCAGCGCCGGGAGACCTCGTTGTGGTCCTCCTGCCGGACTCCGGCCGCGGCTATCTGTCCAAGATCTTCAATGACGACTGGCTGGCCGACTATGGGTTCCTCGCCCGAGGCAACGAGCAGACCACGATCGGTGACGTCTTGCTGGCCAAGGCCGGCTCCATCCCCGAACTCGTCCACGTGCATCCGAACGAAACGGTGCGGGAGGCGGTCGACATCCTGCGCGAGTACGGGGTCTCCCAGGTGCCCGTCGTGCTCTCCGAGCCGCCCGTGATGTCGGCCGAAATCGTCGGCTCGGTCGTGGACAGCGATCTCCTGGACGCTCTGTTCACCGGTCGGGCCAGCTTGGCCGACAAACTGGAGAAGCACATGGGCCCGCCGCTGCCCCAGGTAGGGGCGGGTGAGCCGGTGGCCGAACTGCTCGCCGTACTCAAGGGTGGTGACGCCGCCGTCGTGCTCGACGACGGCAAACCGCGTGGCGTGTTAACCCGGCAGGATGTACTCGGCTATCTCGCCAGCGATTCCTAGCCCGGCCAACCCTGTTGACTGGTTCTCCCGGGAGCTGTCGAGTTCTTGTTGCCGCGTGAACGCAGCCGCCACCGCCAGCGCGGCCGCTGCGATGGCCACGATCAGCAATCCGGCCACCGCGGCTGGCCAAATTCGTCGACGGACTCGCCAGGATCGCGCCGAACCGTGCAGGAAGGCAACGCAAAGTTGTCGTCGGCGCAGCGCCGCCGCGTCCAGTACCACTCGCTCGGGTTCGGACATCAGAATGGGACTGGACACGGCGCTGCGTCGCTCAGTCGAAGAGACCGTGCAGGTGCCGGGTCAGCCGGGAATACGCGTCAGCTGACTCATGCGTGCTCGCGATCAGACGGGAGAAGGCGGACTGGACCGCGGTGTGCAACCGTTCGTACTCCGCCGAGGCTTGCGTGAACCCAGCCTGCCCGGCGCCCTCCCACTGACCCAAGGTGTGCCGGGCAGCCGAGTCGATCGAGTCCATGATCGTCTGGAACCGGCTGTGGAAGCTTTGCTGGGTGTCGGCAAGATTCTTCAACCGGCCCACATTGCCGTACACGTCGTAGCTCATGCGGACATCCTCGAAGCGATCCCGGCAATGGCGGTTCGCGCAGCGGAGAACTCGTCCGAACCGGCCTGATCGGTGGCATCCACGTGGATCTGCGCATCTGACAGGCGCATTCCGTTGGCCCGACAGAACGCGACCAGTTCGTGAAACCGCTCGAACAGTTCGCTCTTCACCCGGGCGAAAGCCTGTAGTGCACCGCCCCGGATGGCCTGCTGATCAGATTCGAGCTCGCTGATCAGCGCTTGGAGGTTCTGGAACAGCCGAGCTGCGCTGCTGTCCAATTCGGTGCTGCCCCTGCCCAGGGCGTCCGCCTGGGCAAGTCCGACGAAGTCCTCGCTCATGTCCGTCCTCTCTGCTCGTCATCCGCCCTGCCGTGGTCAGGTATCGGCAGCGGTCTCGATGAGCGACGAGGCTAGGCGTGCGCGGGCTCTCCCTGCTGGGCCGAGAACCGGACCTGTGGACAACCGCTCGAGGTGACCTCGACACACGCCTGCAGAGGTCGACCTGTGGACAACGGCGGCGTGGGACCTCGCCTGCTACCTAGGGTCCTCCCGGTGACCGGCAACGGACAATGGAGGCTCCGACATGGGTGACCGCGACGAGATCGGCGTCTCGACCGGAGAGGCAAGCCAGACCGCCGTCACCGCAGCCGCCCTGGCTGACCAGTACAACGTCATCGACCTCGATTTTCGAGCCGCGATCGCAGGCGTGATCGACGCCGTTGTCGAGCCGGCGGTGGCGGCCGGTGTCTCAGAGTTCTGCCAGGCACACGTCTATGACCTGGTCCGGCTGCGCGAGCACATGCGAGGGATCGGCCAAGCAACCGACGAGGCGGGTCGAGCCGCAGCGGAGGCTGATCGAGGCAACGCCGAACGACTTGCGCCGCGGGCGGTCTGACCGATGTCAAGTGCGCGGCTGGGTCGCCCGGCAAGGCGCAGATGACGACGGTCCTGGTCCGTCGGCCTGCCCCGCTCGAGATCACCGAGGCAGGAAGCGACGACGGTCCCCTCGTGGTGGCTGCCCCGCCCCAGAACGCCGAGCAGTCGGGGGGCTCCACCAATGTGGCGGCGATCGTGATGCCGTTGGTCTCGGGCTCGGGATCCCTGCTGATCACGCTCACCAACCGGGACCGTCCGTTGTTCGCCGCCGCCGGACTGCTGTTCATGGTTGTCTCCGTCGGATTGGGCATCGTGCTCTTCGTGGGCACGCGGTCCAGCGCGCGCCGGCGGCAACGCGACAACCGTGAGCGCTATCTCGACTACCTCGAGAGCATGCGGCGCACGGCTCGCGCGGCGGCCGCGTTGCAGCGTGATCGGGCGGCACGCCGCCATCCCGAGCCGGCTGCCCTGCTGGACCTCGCCCGGTTGCCGGCCCGCCGCTGGGAACGCCGGCGCGGGGACCTGGATTTCCTCGAGGTGCGCCTCGGGACCGGGACGACACCATTGGCCCGCGGATTGAGCGTGTCAGTGGACCGAACCAACCCACTGACCACATATGACCCGGTGTGTCTGGCCGCCGCCGAGGGACTCGTCGAACGGTATGCCGTGCTCGGCGACCAACCGATCAGTGTGCGGCTCGCTGACCTCGGTTGCCTCAGCATCGTGGGGAACAGACACCGCGGACGAGCGCTGGCTCGGGCAGTCATCGGGCAGCTCGTGGCGCTGCATCCGCCCGACGACGTGCGCATCGCGGTGGTGCGCGCCCTGCCGCTGGCCGAGCAGTGGGAGTGGGTGAAGTGGCTACCGCACAATCTCGACGGGTCTGCGGTGCGCGGGCCGAAGGCTGAGACTGGCCCCGCCGCCGACCAACTGCTGGTCTGCGCCTCGTTCACCGAACTTCTCGCCCGGATCGCTGGCGATCTCGATGCGCGCCGAGCCGATGCCGAACGTCGTCGAGGCAAGCCGCCCGGTACCGGGCATCCTCGACTCGTGACGATCCTGGACGGGGAGCTGCAATACGGCGCACCTCGTCTGGAGGTGGCCGGGGGTTCGCCGGCCGATCTCGGCATTCACCTGATCAATCTGGTCGGGCATCGGCGCGAGGAGCCAGAACAGGTGGACCTCCGCATCACCCTGGTCCCTGATGCGGCGGCCCTCTTGGAAGGAAAGACCTCCACTGCCGGTGGAGGGCTGCTGCCAGCGGTGGACGGACTGACCGCATCGTCGGTGGCCGCACTGGCCAGGTCCATGGCTGCGCTGCGGCTGGTCGAGGACGACGCGGTAAAGCACATCAGCGCCGCCGTGGGGTTACGAGACATCCTCGGGGTGTCGGATGTCGCGGAGTTGGATCCTCGGCAGAGTTGGCTGCCGGGGTCGGCGCGGGACTTCCTGCGGGTCCCGGTGGGGGTCGGCGCCGGCGGGCAACCTGTGCATCTCGATCTCAAAGAAAGCGCCCGCGGCGGGATGGGCCCGCACGGTCTGGTGGTCGGAGCCACCGGATCCGGCAAGAGCGAACTGCTTCGGACGATGGTGACCTCGTTGGTGATCTCGCACCCGCCGGAACGGCTCGCCCTGTTGCTGGTGGACTTCAAGGGGGGCGCCACCTTTGCGGGGTTCGCCGGGCTACCGCACGTTGCCGGAATGGTCACCAACCTCGCCGCCGACCCAGGTCTCGTGCAACGCTTTCGGGACGCCCTGTACGGGGAACTCACGCGCCGACAGCGAGTTCTCGCCGAGGCAGGCAACCTGCCGAATGTGCACGTCTACGCCGACCGAGTCTCCCGATCCCTTGGCGGGGACGGCGTGGAGCCGATGCCGCATCTGTTGGTGATCATCGACGAGTTCACCGAGCTGTTGTCCGCGCGTCCGGACTTCGCCGAACTGTTCCTCGCCGTCGGGAGGATCGGGCGCTCGATCGGTATCCATCTGCTTCTGGCGACGCAACGGTTGGACGCCGGCAAGATCCGCGGGCTGGAATCACATCTGTCCTACCGGATCGGCCTGCGGACCTTTAGCGAGTCCGAGAGCCGAGAGGTTCTGGGGGTTCCCGATGCCTATCATCTGCCGCCCGAGCCAGGAGTGGGCTACCTCAAGGTGGACACGACGGTCTTCGAGCGGTTCAAGGCGGCGCTGATCTCGGCGCCGTATCCCGGCCCGGCCGGCCAGACCCGCTCGGTGGCGCGGGTCGTGGAGTTCTCCACGATTCCGGCAACGGTGCCCGGAACCAGCCTGGCCGATCTGCTGGAGCCGAATGATCCCCTGACGAGCACGGTGCCCGAGTCGACCGGACTCGGGGCCGTAGCAGAGACGATTCTGGATGTCGCAGTACAACGACTGGCGGGTGCTGGCGCCCCGCGCGTACGCCAGGTGTGGATCGACCCGTTGCCGCCAGTCATAAGTCTTGACGCGGTGCCGCACGGCTCGGCCCGCGGAACGGACGAGACGTCCGGACCGCCGTCGGCGGGACAGGTCAGCGTGGTCTTGGGCCTACGAGACATCCCCGGTGAGCAGCGCCAGGTCGCGCTGACCTGGGACTTCGCCGGGCCGCACGGCAACCTGATGGTCGTGGGCGGCGCGCTGTCCGGCAAGAGCGTCCTGCTCCGGACCATGATCTGCTCGTTGGCGTTGCGGTATCCGCCGGGCGAGGTGGCCGTCTACTGCCTGGACTACGGCGGCGGCTCGCTCGCAGCGCTGGAGGCGTTGCCACAGGTCGCCGGGGCATCGACCCGGGCCGATCCCGATCGGGTACGGCGTACCGTCGCCGACGTCCTGGGCATGCTCGACGGACGTGAAGCGCTGCTGACCCAGCACGGGTGGGACGGGGCCGATGGCCTGCGTGGGGCGCGACGCAGCGGGTCGCTGCCCGACACCGTGCTGGGAGACGTATTCCTGGTGATCGACGGGTGGGCGGCGTTTCGCGAGGCTGAGCCCGATCTGGAGGACCACGTGATGGCCATCGCCAACCGCGGTCCCTCTCTCGGTGTGCACACGGTTCTGTCCGCCTCAGCCGGATCTCACGTCCGGATGCGACTGGCCGCTGCGCTCCCTGGTCGGATCGAACTGCGCCTCAGCGACGCGTTCGACTCCGCCATCGACCGGCGGCTCGCCGAATCGGTCCCGGCCGACGTGCCTGGCCGCGCCCTCGTACCGGGGGGTGATCTCGTCCAGATCGCACTTCCGCGGATCGACGGAGCGCGATGTCTCGATGATTTGCCCGCCGGTGTTCACCAGGTCGTGGGGGAGGTACGGCAGCGCTGGCCCGGTGCCGGGGTGCGGTCGGTACGAGTGCTGCCGACCAGCGTGACCCTGACCGACCTGGTCGATCGAGCTGATGCCGGTTCGCGCAGCAGCCGCCGGCCCGGCGTCGCAGTCGGTCTCTCCGAACGGGACCTGTCGCCGGTCGCAGTGGATCTGTTCTCGATGGATCCGCATCTCCAGGTGTACGGCGAATCCCAGTCCGGGAAGTCCACGTTGTTGCGGACCTTGCTCCGCCAGCTGATCAGCACCCGAACGCCCTCGGACCTCGGGATCGTGCTGGTCGACTACCGGCGGACACACCTCGGCCTCGTCCCACCGGAGTACCTCCTCGGCTACTGCACCAGTGCGATGGCGACCCGGCAGGCGGTAGCCGAGGTCTGTGCCGGCCTGGCTCGGCGGCTGCCCGGTCCCGACGTGACGAACGAGGAGTTGCGCGCTCGGAGCTGGTGGCGGGGGCCGGACATCGTCGTCGTGGTCGACGACTACGACCAGGTGAGCGCCGCCTCGGGAAATCCATTGACTCCGCTCACTGAATACATCGCGCAGGGCCGTGATGTGGGCCTGCACCTGGTCACCGCACGCCGCACCGGAGGAGCCTGCCGGGCGATGTTCGAGCCGGTGACCCAAGCGCTCAGCGACCTGGCCGGTCCAGGCTTTCTGTTCTCCGGGGATCGCACTGAAGGACGCCTCGTCAATGGCGTTGCCTCCCTGAGCTTGCCCCCGGGGCGGGCGCTGTTGGCCGGTCGCGGCAGACCTGCTGAACAGGTGCAAATCGCCTGGACCGACCCCACGGTTTGAATGAGCTAGCGGTTGCCCATGATGTCGGCGGCCAACGTCAGCATCGAGGTGAGAGCCGGGGTGGAGATCGTGCTCAGGCCGATCGCCCGGCCCCGGGCCAATTCGCCGTCGTAGGGCATCGCGTGCACCGGGCAGGTGCCGGGCCGCAGCGCAGCAATGGGATCGACACCACGGGGGAGGGTACGTGTCCGGCTGTGTACGGGCACGAGCAGCACTCGAGTGGCCGCCACCCGCGCTCCCGGCTGCTCGACGCAGCGGGCCATGACCTTGCTCGTCGCTTGCACTGCGTCCGGGGTCGTCGCGCTCACCAACACCACTGTGTCGACGAGCCCAGCAAGACGGGCCAGATTTCCCAGTCGGGCCGCTACGCCGGCGTCGACCACGACGCAGGCATGTCCGGAGGCCGCCACGTCGAGCAGCGCGGCCAGGCCCGATTCCGAGCAGGCGGTGCCAGGCTCAGGTGCGGCCAGCACGCGCACCCCGCTCGCTGTCACCGGACTGGGCGGGATCCGGCCATGGCGGCGTAATCCGGCCACCACGGTCGTGATGCTGGGCGCCTGGGAGAGCGACAGTCGAGCCGCTGCATCGGAGGCGTCACAGTGCGCGGTGAGCAACAGGGTCTGGTCATCCCTGGCGGCGGCCAGCACGCTGGCCAGGAGCACGGCCACGGTTGTCGTCCCGACGCCCCCCGAGGCACCCAGCACGGCAATCCGGCGGGGCCGGATCTGGCGGGCGCGTACCGCGCCGGCCACTGCCTGATGCTCGTGGGCGACAGCGGCAGCACCCTGGGTCGCCAATCCCTGTCCGACGGTGTGCAGCAGCCGCCGCCAGTCCATGACCGGCGCGGATGGCTTCAATGCGGCGAGACGTTGTGACACCCGTCAGTTCACCACCCCGAGGATCCAGTCGAGCACGCCGAGGTTGCCGGCCAGCAGAGGGATGAGCGTGCCGATCGCGAGGGACTCGGTGACGTCCAGCAACCGTCGACTGCGGGCACTGACCACGTCGTTGTGCGCCGAGGTGCCGGCGCGGACGACGAGGATCGAGCCGAGGGTCATGAGCAGCAGGACCACGAACGTGCTTGGCCGGGGACTGTCATCGATCAAGTCCGATGACAGCTGTCCCAGCAGCGCGGCCATCCCCGCCAGCGCGAGGGTCAGGACGTGCAGGAACTGCGAGAAGGCTCGAGCCCGCAGCAGGAGGCAGCCGGCGATTGCAATCGCGAGCGCCACCTGCAACGGCGAACCAGCGTCTGCCAGCCGCACCGCTCCAGTCGCGGTCAGCGCCGCCGTCGCGATGAGCGCGCCGTTGAGCAAGGACCTGGAGCGCGCAAAGGTCGCGACCACAACGTCAGGCTCGACGGTGCCACGGGTTCGAACGAGATAGTCGAGCCCGGCCAGGCCACCGGCCGCCAACGACACCCGTGGCAAAACCCCGAGACTCAGGACCCCCACGACGGCACCGAGGGCGATGGCCTGGTCCGCAGATCGGCCGGCTAGTGCCATCGCGGCCCAGCCGAGGGCGGCGAACAGGCCGACCACAGCCGCCGCGAGCCATGCGCCAAGCCGAGGCAAGGCGAATGCGACGGCGGTCGCGGCGGCAAGGACAGCCGCGGCACACAGCCCGGCCCGACTCGCCGCGGTGAGGCTGACGGAGGCGAATCCCATCGACGTCGTGGCTGCCAAGGCGAGCGCACCCGTCCACGCCAAGCCAACGGCCAAGAGGCAATGCGCGGCGAACGTGAGGTCCTGTCGGGCGACCCGTACCGCAGCCCACAGCATGGCACCGGCGATGCCGCCGGCGGCGGGCAAGCCGTCGCCCGGCAGGCCGATCCAGAGACTTGGGCGAGCCAACACGACGACGGCGAGTACCGCGAGAATCAGCAGGGCGACCGTCGTGCTGTCCCTTCGGCTCCAGGCGCCGACGGTCTGATCTACGGCGTCCTCGGTCGCGTCCCGGACGTCCTCGACCGTCGTGGGCATCGAGCCTGCCGCGCGCGGGCACAACTCCAGTACGGCGCCATCGCGTACTCGGGCGGACTCCAGGCTGCTGTTCATGGCAAGGGCCTGTCCACCGACGGGACGCAACGTCCAGTCATGGGGTGCGCCGCGGTCATGGTGGTCGGTGCACAGGTCCAGCAGTTGGGCGATCAGATCGCTGAGCGCAACGGTGCCGGGCAGCGAGATGTCGACCCGCCGATCCGGACTCACGACAGTCACCCGACTGCTTCCGTTGGCCACGCCCCGCCCTTCGGTTGACTGCTGCGAGAACCCAGGCTAGGGAGTTCGGGCCCTTGCCCGCCGGGGTTGTCCACCGGTCCGGGACTGATCACTAGCCTCGGCACCATGAAGTTCGAGACCGCCGCGATCCACGCCGGGCAAGAGCCCGATCCGATCACCGGATCTGTCGTGGTCCCCATCCATCAGACCTCGACCTATGCCCAGGACGGTGTCGGTGGCCTGCGCTCCGGGTATGAGTACAGCCGTACCGGCAATCCCACCCGTACGGCGTTGGAGACGTGCCTCGCGGCGTTGGACGGTGGCGCCCGGGGGCTGGCGTTCGCGTCGGGAATGGCCGCTGAGGACACGTTGGTCCGGACGATGTGCCGACCTGGTGATCACGTCGTGATCCCGGGGGATGCCTACGGCGGAACCTACCGACTGTTCTCGGCCGTCCTTTCCCGGTGGGGGATCGAACACACCCCGGTTCACCTGAGC
Organism: Actinomycetota bacterium; assembly: GCA_030860025.1. Lineage (GTDB taxonomy): Bacteria > Actinomycetota > Actinomycetes > Mycobacteriales > Geodermatophilaceae > JACCQS01. The sequence continues at coordinate 6,342 of JALZIX010000126.1, read as the reverse complement.
GACTTGGCCGCGGTTCGGGCGGCGTTGCGTCCGAACACGCGACTGCTCTGGTGCGAGACGCCGACGAACCCGCTGCTCTCGATTGCCGACATAGCTGCGCTGGCCGAGATCGCCCAAACATCCGGCGCGCGACTCGTGGTGGACAACACATTCGCCTCGCCGTATCTGCAACAGCCGCTGGCGCTGGGTGCCGATGTGGCCGTCTATTCCACGACGAAGTACTTGGGTGGGCATTCCGACGTGGTCGGTGGCGCGGTCGTCGTTGCCGATGCCGGGCTCGGGGAAGAACTCGCGTACGCCCAGAACGCGATCGGCGCCGTCCCAGGTGCCTTCGACTCGTGGCTGGTGCTGCGAGGGATCAAGACCCTTGGCGTACGCATGGATCGGCACAGCCAGAACGCGGCACAGGTGGCCGAGTGGTTGACCCGGCACGCCGCGGTGGAGTCGGTCCTCTTCCCTGGGTTGCCCGGACATCCCGGATACGAACTCGCCGCGCGTCAGATGCGCGGGTACGGCGGCATGGTGTCGTTCCTGGTCTCCGGTGGCGAAGCGGCGGCCCTCGAGGTCTGCTCGCGCACGCGAGTGTTCGTCCTGGCCGAGTCACTAGGCGGTGTCGAATCGCTGATCGAGCACCCAGGTCGGATGACGCACGCGTCTGCTGCGAACTCTCCGCTGGAGGTTTCGGCATCGCTGGTGCGGCTCAGCGTCGGCATCGAGAACATCGACGATCTCATTGACGACCTCGACCAGGCGATGTCCACGACCAGCTGAGGAGCTACGTGGTGATCATGCCCGCCCGTCGGTGACCGGAAATTCGATCCGTGCCACATCCAGGCAACCACTGATCTGTACGTCGACCGACGGTGTCACCTCGCTGGACCGGCCGATCGGCTCGACCATTTCCGGCCAGCCGATGCCTGCCTTGCTCGGAGGCTGCTTGGCTGGGTCGCCGCTCTCGGTCGACCAACTGACCGGAGTGCCGACAAAGTGCTTCGAGCCAAGGCACCCGTCGCCGGTGTCGACCACGTGCCCGCCAACCACCACACCCGCGGCGGCCAGCGCCGCCGCGGTCAGCAGCCCCGCGGGCCACACCCGATAGCTCACGATTGTGTCCCGCTGGGCACCGGCCGGACCATGCCGACATGATGCTCTGGTACCTCGCAGACCGTGAACTCACCGGTCACGGTGCGGAAGCCCAGGCGCGTGTAGAAGGCTTTGGCACCGACCCGGGCGTTGCACCAGATCGCATTGCCGCCCCGATCGGCGACATGGTTCACTGCGGCCTCGACCAGCAACCGCCCGATGCCGGTGCCGCGCGCGGATGGATCCGTGGCCATCGCCCGCAACTGCCAGGCATGCTCGGTGTCGACATCGAGCGAGTCCGCCCACGGGCAGGGCACCGGTTCCAGCCGCACACAGCCGATCAGGGCGCCGTTGCCGGCGAGTGCCCGGACCGCCAGATAGGCGGTATCCGGGTCCTGGTCGCCGGCCAGGGTCATCTGCCGGATCGTCATGTGCGGGCGGAGTACGGCCCGGCGCAGGGCCGCCGTCTCGTCCGCGCTGGATCTGGTCACGCGCAGGCCCGAACTGAGTCCGGTGGAGGTGGACTGGGAGGTAGAGCGTTCGAGTCCGGCACTCATGCCGACCGAGCCCGCCTGCCGCGCCGGGCGTCCAGGTAGTCGGCCACCACGTATTCCCCGAGGTGAGTGGGGTCCGGCTGGAACAGCCGCCCGCCCGCCTGGCGGACCAGTGAGTCGACGAAGTCGATCAGATTCGGATCAGGATCGAGGGCGAAGACATTGATCTGGGCTCCGAGCCGGGTGCATCGAGTGACTTCGGTCATCGTCAGGGCCACCGTTTCTGGCAGCGGGGGCCAATAGAACAATGCCCGGCCGTCCTCGGTGAGGTGTGCGGTCGGTTCGCCGTCGGTGACGATCATGATGATCGGCTCGCTGTCCCGATGGCGGGTGAGGAACCGGCGGGCCAGCATCAGACCGTGTTGCAGGTTCGTGCCCTGCAGGGTGTCGACGTCGAGGTCGGCGAGCTCGCCGGCCGAAATCTCTCGGGCCCGGCTGGCGAAGCCGATGATCTGGATTGCGTCCTGCGGGTACTTGGTGCTGACCAGCGTGTGCAATGCCAGTGCGGTGGACTTCGCCTCCGGCCAGGTGCCGCGAAGGGCCATGGAGTAAGACAGATCGACCAACAGAGCGACCGCGGCGCTGCTGCGGCGCTCGGTCTCGACAACTGCGACATCGTCCACGGCGATGGTCACGCCCCTCCGACGCGCACCGGAAACGTCTGGTTCCAGCTCCGCCATGCCCACGCTCAGGTCAGGTCGCTCGCCGGCGGTACGCAGGACCGCTCGGCGAACCGTTTCGACCACGTCGATGGGTTGCTCGTCGCCGAACTCCCAGGGACGCGAGGATCCGATGAGTTCCCCGGAGGGTCCGGTCGCCGCCACGTCGTGCTGGCCACGGCGGCCCTCGGACAGTCTCCCGAAGACGCGACGCAGGGCCGTGGCGCCCATCCGGCGAACGGCCTTCGGGGACAAGCTGAGCTTGCCTGCAGACCGGTTGAGCCAACCCTGTTCCTCGAGTTCGGACTCCAGTTCACGCAGCGCTTCAAGGTCGGCAGCGGCGTCGCGGCCCAACGCGTTCTCCAGCGCCTGCGCATCGATGTCGCTCAGGTCGGCGCCCGGGTAGTCCTGGGACAAGGCTCTGGAGAGTTCCTCCAAGTCGGCCAGGTCACGGACGGCAGCGGTCGCGTCGCCGAGCCCGAGTGACTCCGCACCGTCGGGGACCGATCCACGGTCCCAGCGCAAGTCAGGGCGAGCCCGCCGTAACTCGTCGTTCAGGGCACCGATCTGGTCGCCGATACCCATCTGCTCCCAGGTGTCGGCGATGAGGTTCGCGAGTTCGGCCCGTTGTTCAGCGCTCATACCGGCCAACATCCGCTGCTGCGCGGCTGCCTGGCGGGCAAGGGAGTCGATCAGTTCCTCGGTGTTGCCTGGGTTGTCCGCAAACGCGTCCCCGTACTGCTCCATGAACCGTTCGAAGGCGGCTGTGGTGTCCTCGCCCCGGTTGTGCGCCTGGATCAGGTCGGTCAGGTCAGCAACCATCTGGCGCAGCCGTTCCTGATCCATCCCGCCCTGGTTGGCCAGTGCGTCCCGCATCTGCCGAAACGAGCTGTCCAGGACTTCCCGGCGAAGCAGGTCCTGGATCTCCTGGTATTTGGTGCGGGAATGCGGGTTGGACCAGTTGTAGTCGGCCAGGCCCCGTACCGCTCCCGCGGTGTCGTCGGGCAGTGCGGCCAACTCCGACTCGGCGAGCCGGGCCTCAGGCCGGGGGTCGTATTCCAGGGTTAGTCGTTCTGCGGTCAACGCTTCGTCGAGCAGCCGCTCAACTTCGCGCAGCGTCCCGTCCATCGCCCCGCGCTGACGCGCCTGCCGCAGGCGCTCACGCACCTTGTCCCGCAATGTATCCAGGCCACGACGGCCGGCGGCGCCGGCTCGCAGCAAGCGGCGAAGTGCGTCCCGAGTGCTCTCGCCGGCGAGTACGGAATCGCCGAGGGCATCCACGGCTGTGGCGACGTCATAGGGCTCGGCGAGCGGATCGGGACCGCCCTGCCACGCGCCATACCTATACCGCCGTCGCATCCGTGCTAACCGCCGTACAGAGTGCGGGATCCGTCGACGTCCTTGCCCAGGCGCCGGGTGAGGTAGAGCCCTTCGAGGGCGAACTCGACACCGGCGGCAGCCTGGTCAGGCAGATCCTCGCTCTCGCCGACGCCGAGCGCGGTCAGGAGTTCAGCGAGGCCAGGTACGGAGTCGAACTGCGCGAGCAGCGCCGCGCCGGCGACCAGTTCGCCGGAGTCGACGGTCTGACCCTCGGCGAAGTGATCCTGCAAGCCCGAAAGGTCCACTCCGGCCAGCAGATGCCGGAAGGTCTCGGCGGTCGCCCGGCGGAGCAGGTGGGCGAGTATCTCCATTTCCCTTTCGCGCTCGTCCTCGCCACTGGCATCGGCGAACTCGACCTTGCCGCGAGCGGCCGGCAGCGCGCTGGGCAGGTCGCACACCCGCGCGACGGCCCGGTCCTCCCCGGTGAGCGCCGCCCGTCTGACGGCCGAGGCGGCCATCGTCTCCACCGCGGCGATCGCGAACCGGGCACTGACCCCGGAGCGCCGGTCGACGTGCTGGCTCTCCCGCACCAAGCGGGCGTACCTGCTCACGATCTCGATGATGTGGTCGGGGATCAGTGGGGCGGCCAACTCCAGGTCAGGCGCCCAGGACAGCATCGCCTCCTGTTTGACCAGCGCTACCTCGTCTGCCAGGTCGAGGGGATAGTGCGTACGGACCTCGCTCCCGAAGCGGTCCTTGAGCGGGGTGATGATCCGGCCGCGGTTGGTGTAATCCTCCGGGTTGGCACTGGCCACCACGAGCAGGTCCAGCGGCAGCCGCAGCCGGTAACCGCGCACCTGGATATCGCGTTCCTCCAGGACGTTGAGCAGCGCGACCTGGATTCGCTCGGCCAGGTCGGGGAGTTCGTTGATCGAGAAGATGCCGCGGTTGGTCCGTGGGATGAGCCCGAAGTGGATTGTCTCGGGGTCGCCGAGGGTACGGCCCTGGGCGACCTTGATCGGGTCCACGTCGCCGATCAGGTCGCCGACGCTGGTGTCCGGCGTGGCCAGCTTCTCGCCGAACCGCCGGTCCCGGTGCAGCCAGTTCACCGGCGCGAGATCGCCCAACTCGGCGATCTGGTGAAGCCCCCAGGTCGAGATCGGCGCGAGCGGATGCTCGTTGAGTTCGCTCCCGGCCAGGACCGGAGTCCACTCGTCCAGCAGGCCGACCAACGTACGGATCACTCGGGTCTTGCCCTGCCCGCGTTCACCGAGCAGTACGAAGTCGTGCCCAGCCAGCAAGGCGCGCTCCACCTCGGGGATCACCGTGTCGTCGAAGCCCACGATCCCCGGCAGCGAAGGGAGCCCGGCGGCGATCCGGCGCAAGAGGTTGGCGCGGATCTCTTCCTTGACGCCGAGGGCACGGCTTCCGGACTCGCGAAGAGCCCCGACCGTGGTGTCGGCTGGCGCGGCTGTCATCGCGTCGAAGGTACGCCGCTGCTCGTCCGAACAGGCAATGAGGGAAGCCGGGCTGACAGGATGCGCAGTCATGGGACAGGAGTTGCAGCTGGTCGGTGTGGCCGAGATCCGCGCCGCCCAGATGGTCCTCGACGGGGTCGTCCGTCGCACGCCCATGGAAGCTTCACGAGTTCTGAGCGACCGCGTCGACGGACCGGTGTTCTTCAAATGCGAAAACCGTCAGCGAACGGGTTCGTTCAAGATCCGCGGTGCGTACGTGCGCATCTCCCGCCTGACCGACGAGCAGCGAGCCCGCGGAGTGGTGGCCGCCAGTGCCGGCAACCACGCGCAGGGGGTCACGTTGGCGGCCAGCCTGCTCGGTGCCTCGGCGACGGTCTTCATGCCCACTACCGCACCCCTCCCGAAGATCGCGGCCACTCGCGGGTACGGCGCCCAGATCCATCTCGTCGGGCACACGCTCGCCGAGCCGATGGAAGAGGCAATGGCCTATGCCGAGGAGACCGGCGCTGTTTTCATCCATCCCTTCGACCACCCCGACCTCATCGCCGGTCAGGGGACGGTCGGCCTGGAGATCCTGGAGCAGTGCCCGGAAGTCGCCACGGTCGTGGTGTGCACGGGTGGCGGGGGATTGCTGTCGGGAGTCGCGGCCGCAGTCAAGGGGCTGCGCCCTGAGGTACGCGTGATCGGGGTCCAGGCCGCCGAAGCAGCCTGCTTTCCCGCCTCGCTGGCGCAGGGTGCCCCGCGGACCCTGGCATCCATGGACACCATGGCCGATGGGATCGCCGTACCGACGCCCAGCGAACTCACCTTCGCCCACGTCCAGGACCTCGCTGACGACATCGTCACCGTCTCGGAGGAGTCACTGTCCCGCGCTCTGCTGCTGTGCCTGGAGCGCGCGAAGCTGGTGGTCGAGCCAGCCGGAGTGGCCGGTGTCGCGGCCATACTGGACGACCCTTCCGCTTTCAAGCCGCCCGTGGTGGTCGTCCTCTCGGGCGGAAACGTGGACCCAGTCCTCCTGTTGCGGGTCATCGAGCACGGCATGGTGGCCGCCGGCCGCTACCTCTCGGTACGGCTGCGGGCGCCTGATCAGCCCGGCTCGCTTGCCAGGGTCTTGGCGGTGGTGGCGGATTTAGGTGCCAGCGTGCGCGAGGTCGAGCATTCACGTACGGGCTCGCGCTTGCATCTGGGTGAGGTGGAAGTAGCGCTTTCGCTGGAGACGCGCGGCGCTGACCATCGCGCTGAAGTCGT
>JALZIX010000102.1 GCA_030860025.1 Actinomycetota bacterium | reverse complement strand
GGCATGATCAAGTGCGCGTCGGCGGAGATGACCAGCTTCGAGGTGTCCACGCCACGTTCGTCCAGCCCGGAGATCTCGTGCAGCAGGACACCCGGGTCGATGACGACTCCGTTGCCGATCACAGGCGTGCAGCCAGGAGTCAGGATGCCGGACGGGATCAGGTGCAGCGCATAGCGTTCGCCGTCCGGCGTGACCACGGTGTGCCCGGCATTGTTGCCGCCCTGGTAGCGCACCACGTACTGAACCCGCCCACCGAGCAGGTCGGTCGCCTTTCCCTTGCCCTCGTCGCCCCATTGGGCGCCGATAAGCACGACAGCGGGCACACGAACGAGGGTAACGGCAGGCGCGTCTGGAGACAGCCGCCGGCAGCCGCGTCGAGCTAATCGGCCACCCTCGGGCCGCCGCCTATTCTGTCAGCCTGGTCACAATCGCGGGAATGTCCACCGTCGCCGCCCGCCACAACAGCTCGGGCTGGATCCGGTGATATGCGTGGACGAGGACGTTGCGAAGGCCGACCAGGCCAGTCCAATCGACATCCGGATAACGTGCCTGTCCCTCGGGCGACATGGCCCGTGCGGCCTCCCCGATAATCTCCACGAGCCGTTCAGCGATCAGCCGTCGATCCTCGTCCGCGGCCCACGCGGTGTAGTCGCCGCCGGTACGGGCTGCGAGCTTGCCGGCCGCGTCCATGATGTCTGCGAGCCGGTGCTCGTCAGATCGACTCAGAGCGGGACCGCCTCTGCGAGGATGTGATGGTCGCGTTCCAGGAGCCCACCCTCTGCGACGACGTCGACGCGTCTGCCAAGCAGTCGCTCCAGATCACTGATCAGGTGGACCTGGTCGAGCAGGCTCCGGTCGGGTTCAAATGTGACAAGGAGATCCACGTCGCTCGCCTCGGATGCCTCGCCGCGGGCCACCGACCCGAAGACCCGCACCGAGCGCGCCCCGCGTTTTCGTGCAGCAGCAAGGATGGCGGCGCGTGATCGCCGCAGCTCACGAAGGTCCATCGCCATGCGCTCAGTGTCTCGCACCGGTCCAGCCAGCGCCCAGCGACACTGCCAATCACTTTCGATGCTCGTCCGCGGACGCGAACCTCCGACCATTCCGTTCGGGTAGCTACTCCGGTGTGCCGATGGTTGGCCCTGCCAGCCGGGACGACGGTGCGCCCGGCGCCACACCAAAGCGCGCCACTGACGGTCACGCCGCCGCCGTCGCCACCCCGTACTGCGCAAACCGCCGGTCGCGCGTCACGATCGTGCGCTGCTCGGCGAGCGCCTGGGCGATCAACATCCGGTCGAACGGATCGTCGTGGTGGCGGGGTAGCCTACCGGCCGCCACGGCGTGCGCGGCGCTGATCGGCAGCTGAGCAAACCCGCTGGCCGTCACCTGGTCGAGCAGATCGTCGGGGGCGTCGAGCTTGCCGAGCGCCCGCATGATCTCGATCTCCCAGACGGTGGCCGCCGACACCGCGGTACTGGTGTCGCGAGCCTCGAGGCGCTCGATCAAGTCGGGGGTGAGCCGGTCTCCGCCTTCCAACCACCAGATGAGCACATGCGTGTCGAGCAGCAATCTCACTCGCGCTCACCGCGGAAGGCTGCCGCCAGGTCCGGGGGCAGGTCGTCGAAGTCCTCGGCAATGCGCACCCGGCCCCGCCACACGCCCCGGCCGCCGCGGGGCCGATCCCGTTCGACCGGGACCAGCCGCACCAACGGCGTACCCGCCCGTGCGATGACCACGTCCTCTCCAGCCAGCGCCCGGTCGATCAATTTCGACAGTTGGGTCTTGGCCTCGTACACGTTCACCGGCGAACTCATGCCTTCACGGTATCTGGTCTGGTCGGCTTGGTCTAATCAGACTGCCAGCGCCGGGATCAGCCCTGCTTGTGCCGGCAGGAGGCACAGGTACCGAAGATCTCCAGCGTGTGGCTCACATCGCTGAAGCCGTGTTCGTCGGCCATGGAGTCGGCCCACTGCTCGACGGCTGGGCCCGCAACCTCGACGGTGTGTCCGCAACTGCGGCAGACCAAGTGATGGTGATGCACTCCACTGCACTTGCGGTAGACCGATTCCCCGTCGGCGGTCTGGATGACGTCGACCTCACCGGCATCGGCCAGGGCCTGCAGGGTCCGGTAGACCGTCGACAGGCCCGTTCCATCACCCTGGCTGCGCAGGAGATGGTGGATGTCCTGGGCGCTGCGGAAGTCGGCAAGGCCGGCAAGCAGGTCGGAGATCGCCGTTCGCTGCCGGGTGGCTCGAACGACGCTCGGATTCGTCACTTGCCTCATGTTACGTGGGGACTCGGCTACGCCGAAGGACCGAACGAGCGACTTCGCCGAGACTGAAGAGCACGAAGACTGCGATGGCAAGGAGCACGATCGTGCCTCCCGGCGGGGTGTCGCTGTAGTACGACAACCCCACGCCGGTCACCGAAACGACGACACCGATGACGACGCCGATCAGGACCGTCTGACCGAAACTGCGCGCCACCAGCTGCGCCGAGGCGATCGGCAGGATCATCAGGGCACTGATCAGGAGTAGCCCGATCACTCGCATGGACACCACAACCGTCATGGCAGTGACGACGGCCAGGAGAAGGTTCAGCCGGAGCACGGGGAGCCCGGCGGCTCGGGCGTACTCCTCGTCGTTGCTCACTGCGAACAGGTACCTTGCCAAGCCCAGGGTCACGACCAACACCAGTACGCAAAGGACCGCGAACACGACCAGATCGCCGGTAGTCGTCGTGGTGATCGCGCCGAACAGGTAAGCAGTGAGATTGCCCGGGGTGCCCCCCGGCGCCTGGGAGATGATCACGACACCGCCGGCGATCCCGCCGTAGAACAGGATGGCCAGAGCGATGTCGCCACTGGTCCGGCCCCGGGCGCGGATCAGTTCGATCGACAGCGCGCCGAGCATCGCGACGGCCAAGGCGGTGAGCACCGGGGCCTGGCTGGTCAGGACGCCGATCGCGACGCCGGCCAAGGCGACGTGACCCAGACCATCGCCGATGAGGGCCAACCGGCGCTGTACGAGGTACACACCGACCGTCGGCGCGGTGAGGCCGACCAGGAGCGCGGCGATCATCGCCCGCTGCATGAACTCGTAGTCCAGGAAATCCAACATGGATCAGCCCTTGTCCGGCGATCCTGGAGCACTCGTGATGGACCATCGCATGCCCGGTCGGCCGGGATGGGCGCCGTGCGGGTCCTGATGCTCGCAATCAGGCTCCACTGCGTCGTGCTGCGCGCCCGGCCCGTGCTCGGATTGGTCACCGCCGTCGTGCCGTCGTGCCGGTATCGGCGCGCCGTCATAGACGATCCGGCCGCCTTCGATCACGACCGTGCGGGTGATCAGCGGCCGCATCTCACCGAGTTCGTGGGTCACCAAGAGCAAGGTGCGCCCAGCGGCAATGAGATCGGTCAAAGTCTCCGCGAGTACTACTCGGCTCTCCGCGTCCACCCCCGCGGTCGGCTCGTCGAGTACGAGAATGTCCGGGTCCGCCGCCAGGGCTCTGGCGATCAGCACCCGGCGCTGCTGTCCACCCGACAGGTTGCTGACCAGATCTCCGGCGCGGTCGGACAGCCGTACCGTCCCGATCGCCGAGTCGATGGCTGCTCGATCGGCGGCGGTGAACGGACGGGCAAACCGCTTGCGGGCCAAGCGGCCCGAGACAACGACTTCGGCAACGGTCGAGGGGATTCCGCTGACCACGGTGTGGCTTTGCGGGACGTACCCGAGCCGATACCACTCGCGAAAGCCCGTGCGTGGCTTCCCGAACAACTCAACCGTTCCGTCCAGCACCTCGGCCAGGCCCAGGATGCCGCGGACGAGGGTGGACTTGCCCGCGCCGTTCGAGCCGAGGACCGCGACCGCGTCACCGCGTCGG
>JALZIX010000084.1 GCA_030860025.1 Actinomycetota bacterium | reverse complement strand
TGTCGATTCCCAAGGTGCGGGCGAGACCCGCCGCGAGTGGATCCTCGCTCGGGATCCAGGCCACGCCCAGATCGAGGCGGTTGAGCCGCGTCAGCGTGGCCAGGACCGTACCCAGCGCCGAGACGGGACCGACCACGGTCACATCGTCGGCGACGCTCAGCGCACGCTTCACCTGCTCCTTGTCGGGCGCTTGATCCGGTGTGAGGTCACCGAAGTCGAGTACGGCCATGACGCGGTCCAACCTTCAGGACGACACAACGGAGGCGGCGATTCTTGCAGCCTGGGAGGCCGCTACGGCCGGTTGGAGAGTCGTTCGCCTTATTCGGTTTGACAATCATCCTCATTCTCACTCTAGGATGACAAGTGTGAGGACAGCCGCCCGCCGCAGCATGCTGGAGGTGAGCCTCGCCGTCGGCCTCCTCGCCGTCGGCCTCCTCGCCGGATGCGGCTCGGCCGAAGGCTCGGACCCGGCGACCACTGAGGGCCTCGACATCCAGGCCTCCTTTTATCCCTTGCAGTGGATCTCTGAACAGATCGGCGGGGATGCCGTCACCGTCGGCAGCCTGACTCCGCCCGGCGCCGAGCCGCACGACCTGGAGCTCAGCCCGCAGGATGTCGCGGCGATCAGCGATGCCGACCTCGTTGTCCACCTTTCCGACTTCCAGGCCGCGGTCGACGACGCGATCGCGCAGGAAGCCGAGGACGCGGCCTTCGACGCCGCCGAACACACCGACCTCGACCTGACCTACAGCCCGATCGAGGAAGGGGAGGCGGCTGAGGGAGGCAGCGAGGATCCGCACTTCTGGCTCGACCCGATGAAACTGGCCGATGTCGCCGACGCCCTGGCCGAACGCCTGGGCGGGCTCGACCCGGCCCAGGAAGATCTGTTCACAGGCAACGCCGCGACCCTCCGCGGCGAACTCGAGGCACTTGACGCTGAACTGCAAGCTGGCCTCGCCAACTGTGCCAACGGGAATCTGGTGACCAGTCACAACGCCTTCGGATACCTGGCGGATGCCTACGGGCTCACCCAGGTCGGCATCACCGGCCTGACACCCGAAAAGGAGCCATCCTCGGCGAGCCTGGCCGAGGTGGCCACCTTCATCGAGGAGCACGACGTCACGACCATCTATTTCGAGACCCTGGTCAGCCCGGAAATCGCGGAGACGATCGCCGCCGAAACCGGCGCGCAGACCGCGGTACTGGACCCGATCGAAGGCCTCACCGACAGCTCCGCTGGCTCGGATTACCTCGAGATCATGCGGGCGAATCTGGCAACGCTCAGAGCCGGTCAGCCATGCAGATAGCCAACCAGGTTCCGCTGGTCGCCATGCGTGGGGTCTCCGTCGGGTACGAGCAGCGGCCGGTGCTCCGCGAAGCGGACTTCGTGCTCCGACGCGGTGACGCTGTCGCGGTGCTCGGCTCGAACGGCGCGGGCAAGTCCACCCTCGTCCGCGGCATCCTGGGCCTGGCCGAGGTGCTGGACGGAACTGTTGAGTTGTTCGGGAAGCCACGCACGAGATTTCGCGAGTGGTATCGGCTCGGGTACGTCCCGCAAAGCCACACCGTGGTCAGCGGAATTCCTTCGACCGTTGCCGAGGTCGTGGGCTCTGGCCGCTTGGCACGCAAGCGGTTTGCCCGTCCGTTCACCGCCGCGGACCGAGCAGCCATCGAGTCGGCGATCGCGACGGTACGGCTGTCCGACCGCGCCGGCGATCTGGTCAGCAACCTGTCGGGTGGACAGCAGCGCCGGGTGCTGATCGCCAGAGCGCTGGCCGCTGATCCGGACATTCTCGTACTCGACGAACCGACCGCGGGGGTGGACGCGGAGAGCCGTCTAGTACTCGCCGAGACGTTGACCGAGCTCATTGCAGCCGGGCGCACCCTGATCTTGGTGACCCACGAACTCGGAGAGATGCGGCCGCTGATCACCCGCACGGTCGTGGTCGAAGGCGGCCGGATCGTTTATGACGGCGCGCCGAAACCGGCACGCCGGCACGGCAACGGTGACCAATCCGAGCGCGGGCCGGGCGCGCAGGACGACGCAGTGGAGCCCGATTGCGAGCATCAGGACCCGCACGGCGCCCATCCCGGCCGACCGGGCATGCGATGGTCCATCACGAGTGCTCCAGGATCGCCGGACAAGGGCTGATCCATGTTGGATTTCCTGGACTACGGGTTCATGCAGCGGGCGATGATCGCCGCGCTCCTGGTCGGCCTCACCGCGCCGACGGTCGGTGTGTACCTCGTACAGCGCCGGTTGGCCCTCATCGGCGATGGTCTGGGTCACGTCGCCTTAGCCGGCGTCGCGATCGGCGTCCTGACCAGCCAGGCCCCGGTGCTCACCGCCTTGGCCGTCGCGATGCTCGGCGCGCTGTCGATCGAACTGATCCGCGCCCGGGGCCGGACAAGCGGTGACATCGCTC
>JALZIX010000070.1 GCA_030860025.1 Actinomycetota bacterium | reverse complement strand
CCGACCGCGAGGCCGCGCTGTCACCCGGCAGTTCGGTGGACGTCCTCCCGCCGTTCGCCGGCGGTTAGGCCCGAGGAAAGGGACTCATCGTGGGACTGCTCAGCGATTTGCGCCACTCGATCACCCGCCTGTGGGGGCGCACCGAACAGGTCGTTGGTGAGGCGTACGGAAACGAGGCACTGGAGTACGAAGGTGCGGCCGACGAGGCCCGAGCGGCAGCCGAGGAAGCTGCCGAGGAGGCCCAGGACGACGACGAGCCCGGGACCGCCGCAGCGCCGGCCCGCTGAGACGTCAGCCGGCAGACATCTTTGATCATTTGACCGGAACCGGCTTCCTATGCCTCACGTCTAGTCGGCATGGGAGGCGACGAGAACAACCCCTGGCTCGACCGCACGCCCACCAAGGGTGACGCCAAGAAGTTTCTGCCTGGCGGCATGAGCCCTCCCGGGATCGACGTCTCGCCCGATGGAGTGAAGGTGTTCAGCACCCAGGCCGACGGGGAGGCGAAGGACTTCCACCGAAGCCTCGGTTCAGGTGTGACGCCGCTGCTGGGCCAGCCGGGTTTGATCGGTGCCTCCTTCATCGAGGCAGCAGATTTCGCCGACAAGCTCGGCCAAGGGATCGAATCGATGATGTTGTTCAACGCGGACGTCGGAATCGGCTTGCAGGCCCTGAGCCTCGGTGCGCAAACCATTGCGATCCTCTACGTCAACGGGGATGCCACGTCCGAGGCCACGATGAACGACGTACTGGGTGCCTTCGACATCTCGAAGGGCAACCCACTGCGCCCGAAGCCCGGCGCTGAGGCGCCGACGACCAGCCAGAAGGTGCGCAGCTACATATCTCCTGATCACCTGGACCGGGACTACACCCCGTACGACCCGCACGCCCCAAAGACGATCTCGTTGGGCAAGGACGGCTCCTACACCGTCCCCGGTGATGCCGCCGACGATCTCGAGCGGGTGAATCAGAGCGCTCTCCGCGACGTTGACAAGCAGTTCCGAGACGACCTCAAGCAAAAGGAAGATTGGGACAAGAGGATGGAGGCTCGTCGTCGCAATGGCGAACCGGTGCCCTAGACCTGGGCCAGATGACGCACATCGTTCAGTGACTCCGCGTGTGAAGGGGCCCATCCATGAGTGAGCTGACGCCAGCGCAGGAGGACAGGCTCCCCCGGTCCCCCAGCGCGTATTACGAGACGACGGCTCCGGCGGAGATCAATACGGACGACTTCCGGGGCGAGCTCATCACCGAACATGTCGCGATGCTGAGCCGATTGAACGACGGCGCGGCGCACGCGACCGCGGAGATGTGGGGCAACGCCGCGGCCTTGTACGAGGCAACCATGGCCAATCTGGACGGGTACGGCACCGCGCTCAGCCAAGCCTGGCGCTCCGAGGCGGCCGGGCCGTTCTTCGGCCACGTCGGCGGCACGCTGTACTCGCTTCGGCTGTGGTCGGTCGCGGCCCGTAACAACGAAAGCCGCCTGCATCGGCTGGGGCATGCGATCGCGAAGGCACAGACTGATATGGCCCAGCTCTACGCTTCGTTCAAGACCGAGGTCGCGGCGATCGACAAGAATCAGCCGGGACCGTCCGACTTCTTCGGCAACGACCCCGGCTTCATGGCGATGTCGGAGCATGTGCACAAGTCGACTGCGCAATCCCGGGCGATCATGTCGAGCCTGGCCAAGGTCTTCGTAGAGACGACTGTCGCTGTCGAGCCCAAGTTCGCCGGCCCGAGCGGTGCTCGGCGGGCCACCGCTGCAGAGATGCGCCGGGCATTCGGGTCGCTGGCCCCCGGTGGCGCTCCGCAGGCCCCCGGTGGCGGTGCCGGTGCTCCCCCGGCGGCACCCGGAGCGCCGCAGGTGGCGCCCGTGGCACCTGCCGGACTGGGACCGCAAGCGCCGGTGGTTCCGCCGCTGGCGCCGCCCGCAGCGCCGACTATCCCTGCGCAGGCTCCGACCGCTCCCGCCACCGGGCGTGGCACTGCCCCGGCGCCTCCCACGATCCCAGCGGCCAGTCAACCGGCAGCCGGGCGGGGCGCCGCGCCGGGCGCCCCCGTGATCCCTGCGACCGCTGGGCTCAGCGCCGGGCTTGCTGGTGCACGTAGCTCCCAGCCTGCCGCGCTGAATCAACCACCATCGGGCAACGGGTCTGCGGCGCGAGGCATGCCGCCGACGCCTCCGCCCGCTTCGAGCATGCCGCGCGCTGCGCATCGGGGACTACAAGGTCGCAATGGCCCTACCCCGCCGCCGGCCATGCCACCCGGTGGTGCCCGTCCGGGCAATGGACCCAACGCTGCATTGCGGGGACGGTCCGGCCTGGGCTCGCCTGGCGCGTCTGACAAGGGCGGCATACCGGGCGATTCCGGCAGGGGGAAGGGTGCCGGCCCAGCGGGTCCGCCGGGCGTCCCCCGCTCGCTCCAAGGCTCCCGGGCGGCCCCCGAGGGGGAGAAGGGGCGCAGACTAAACGGAAAGGGTCAGGTCCGGCCCGGAGCACCGGGATCCGCGGCGGCCAAGGCGCTTCGCGGACGCACTGGTCCGGCTCGCGTGGGGCATGCGGAGAACACCCGCACAACCGGCGCCGCGTTACGACGAGGGCTGGACGGTCGCGGACTGTCGACGATCAAGCAGCGTCTTGGGCTGGGCAGTGCGC
>JALZIX010000026.1 GCA_030860025.1 Actinomycetota bacterium | reverse complement strand
CCCGCGTGGTCACCGGACGGCTCCATGATCGTCTTCAAGTCCGATCGTGCCGACGCATTCGGCGTCCGCACCGACCGGCTGTGGATCATGTTCGCCGACGGAACTGGGCTGCGATTGCTGACCACGGGAACCGTGGTGGATGGCTACGCCCCCGCCTGGGGCAATCGTTGAGGTCAGCCCGCCTTTCGACGTGCGGCCGTTTGCGTTGCCTTCGCGGCCGACTTCTTCGCCGTGGAGGCTCGCACGGCAGCCCGGGGGCGCGAAACAGCCGCATTGCTCGCGGCGATCCCGGACCGGCCTGCGTCGAGCAACGGCTTGAGGAATCGGCCAGTGTGGCTACGCGGATGAGCAGCCACCTGTTCCGGGGTGCCCTCGACGACGACCTTGCCGCCGCCCCCGCCGCCCTCCGGCCCCATGTCGATGATCCAGTCCGCGGATTTGATGACGTCGAGGTTGTGCTCGATCACGATGACTGAGTTGCCCTTGTCCACCAGCCCATTGACGACTCCGAGCAGCTTCCGGATGTCCTCGAAGTGCAGTCCGGTCGTCGGCTCGTCCAGGATGTAGACGGTCCGGCCG
Source organism: Actinomycetota bacterium (assembly GCA_030860025.1). Classification (GTDB taxonomy): domain Bacteria; phylum Actinomycetota; class Actinomycetes; order Mycobacteriales; family Geodermatophilaceae; genus JACCQS01. The sequence goes on along the minus strand of JALZIX010000026.1, from coordinate 2,864 downwards.
GTCGAGCGCTTCTGCAGTTCACTGGCCAGCTTCACCCGCTGGGCCTCCCCGCCGGACAGGGTGGGCGCCGGCTGCCCGAGCCGGACGTATCCCAGCCCGACGTCGACCAACGTGCGCAGGTGCCGGGCGATGGGTGGGATCGCGGCGAAGAAGTGCGCGCCCTCCTCGATCGGCATGTCGAGCACCTCGGCGATGGTGCGGCCCTTGAAGTGCACCTCCAAGGTCTCCCGGTTGTAGCGGGCCCCTTTGCACACTTCGCACGGGACATAGACGTCCGGTAGAAAGTTCATCTCGATCTTGATCGTTCCGTCACCGCAGCAGGCCTCGCAGCGGCCGCCCTTCACGTTGAAGGAGAACCGGCCGGGTTGATAGCCACGAACCTTCGCCTCCTGGGTCTGGGCGAACAGCTTGCGGATGTGGTCGAAGACACCGGTATAGGTAGCCGGGTTCGACCGCGGCGTGCGGCCGATCGGCGACTGGTCGACGCCGACGACCTTGTCCACGTCCTCCACGCCGGTCACCCGCCGGTGCCGACCGGGGACCAGTCGGGAGCCGTTGATCTGATTGGCCAACGCCGCGTAGAGGATGTCGTTGACAAGAGTGGATTTCCCCGAGCCGGACACCCCAGTGACCGCCACCAGCGCACCGAGCGGGAACGTGACGTCGATCCCGCGCAGGTTGTGCTCGCGGGCGTCCTTGACGATCAACTCCCGGCCGAGGGTCAATGGACGGCGATCCGTGGGTAGGGCGATCTCGCGACGTCCGGACAGGTAGTCCCCGGTCAGCGATCCCTGCGCCGACAGCAGGTCTTGCAGCGTCCCACTGCTGACGATGTGTCCGCCGTGCTCGCCGGCACCCGGACCGATGTCGACGATCCAGTCCGCCCGCCGGATGGTGTCCTCGTCGTGTTCGACCACGATCAGGGTGTTGCCGAGGTCACGAAGCCGAACCAGCGTCTCGATCAGTCGGCGGTTGTCGCGCTGGTGCAGGCCGATCGACGGCTCGTCCAGTACGTACAGCACGCCGACCAGGCCGGAACCGATCTGGGTGGCCAACCGGATCCGTTGCGCCTCACCGCCGGCCAGCGTCGCCGCCGGTCGGCTCAGGGACAGGTAGTCCAGACCCACGTCGACGAGGAAGGACAGCCGCGCCTGGACCTCCTTCAGGACCCGGTCAGCGATCATCCGCTCCCGCTCGGCCAGTTCGAGGCCGTTGAGGAAGACCGAACATTCACCGATGGACAGGCATGTCACCTCAGCGATGTTCTTGCCACCCAACGTGACTGCGAGGATCTCCGGCTTGAGCCGGGTGCCGTGACAGACCGGGCAGGGCACATCCCGCATGTAGCCCTCGTACTTGTCGCGCGCCCAATCGCTGTCGGTGTCGGCGTGCCGCCGCTCCAGGAACGGGATGACGCCCTCGTAGGACGCGTAGTAGGAGCGGGTTCGGTTGTAACGGTTCTTGTACGAGACGTGCACCTGTTCGTTCGTACCCTCGAGGATCACCTTGCGCGCCCGCGCCGGCAGTTCCTGCCAGGGGGTGTCCATCGAAAACCCGATGAGCTCACCGAGTCCGGTCAGCAACCGGGAGAAGTACTCGTTCGTCTGCGCTCCGGCCCACGGGGCAATGGCTCCCTCACCGAGAGAGCGTTCTGGGTCAGGAATCACCAAATCGGCGTCGACCTCTTTGCGAGTACCCAGCCCGGTGCACTCCGGACAGGCGCCGAACGGCGAGTTGAACGAGAACGAGCGCGGCTCGAGCTCCTCGAACGACAGGTCGTCGAACAGGCACGCGAGGTGCTCGGAGAACGTCCGCTCGCGCTCGGGGTCGTCGGCGGGCAGGTCGACGAAGTCGAGGATCACCAGACCCTCGCCGAGCCGCAGGGCAGTCTCCACCGAGTCGGTCAGCCGGCGCTTGGCGCTCTGCTTGACAGCCAGCCTGTCGACGACCACCTCGATGGTGTGCTTCTGCTGCTTAGCCAGTCGGGGTGGCTCGGAGAGCGCGTGGATCTCGCCGTCGGTGCGCGCCCGGCTGTAGCCCTGGGTGGTGAGCGTGCGGAACAGGTCGGAGTACTCCCCCTTGCGGCCGCGGATCACCGGGGCCAGCACCTGGAACCGGCTCCCCTCCTCGAGCTCGAGGACCCGGTCGACGATCTGCTGCGGGGTCTGCCGGGCGATCGGGCGACCGCAGACCGGGCAGTGCGGCCGACCGGCACGGGCGTAGAGCAGCCGCAGATAGTCATAGACCTCGGTGATGGTGCCGACCGTCGACCGCGGGTTGCGCGAGGTCGACTTCTGGTCGATCGACACCGCCGGCGACAAGCCCTCGATGAAGTCGACATCGGGCTTGTCCATCTGGCCCAGGAACTGGCGCGCGTAAGCCGACAGCGACTCGACATAGCGGCGCTGGCCCTCGGCGAAGATCGTGTCGAAGGCCAGGCTGGACTTGCCTGACCCGGAGAGCCCGGTGAACACGATCATCGCGTCGCGGGGCAGGTCGAGCGAGATGTCCTTGAGGTTGTGCTCCCGGGCGCCACGCACGAGAAGACGGTCGGCCACGAGGCGGGTTCTCCAGCTCGGTCGGAGGGCGGGGAAGCGGCTGCCGCCATGCTAACGAGAGGCTCCGACAAAACCTCGCCGCGAGCAGCCACGCGGGCTTGCAGCGATCGAATTCCGCGCCGGCCGCCTACCTCGGGCTGGCGTACCGTGATGGTCCGAGACACGGGAGAGCGACGCGATGACGTACACCGGCAAGGTCAGAGTCGGCGGCACACCGGATGTCCGGGAGCTGGCGGACCTGATCATCACCAAGGTTGCGGTCGGGCCGATGGACAACAACGCCTACCTGCTGCGCTGCCGGCACAC
>JALZIX010000021.1 GCA_030860025.1 Actinomycetota bacterium | reverse complement strand
TCCACCCCGACGAGTGCGTCGACTGTGGTGCCTGCGAGCCGGTCTGCCCGGTGGAGGCGATCTTCTACGAGGACGACGTTCCGGAGAAGTGGAAGGACTACTACAACGCCAACGTGGAGTTCTTCGACGATCTCGGCTCTCCTGGGGGCGCGGCCAAGACTGGCGACATCGACAAGGATCATCCGCTGGTGGCCGCCCTCCCGCCGCAGGTGAACGAGCACTGACCTTCAACCTTCCTGATTTTCCCTGGGACAGTCTCGACATTGCTCGGGATAGGGCACGGCAACATCCGGACGGCCTCGTCGACCTGTCCATGGGCACACCGGTAGATCCCACGCCGCAGTTCATCGGTCAAGCGCTCGCCGAGGCGGCCGATGCTCCGGGGTATCCCGCGGCTCTCGGTTCACCGGCCCTGCGTACTGCTGCATCCGACTGGCTGCGGCGTCGCTGCGGAGTGCTGGCCGGAGTCGAGGAGGCAATCCTGCCGACCATCGGCTCCAAGGAGACCGTCGCCTGGTTGCCGACGATGCTCGATGTCGAGCGCGACTCGACGATCCTCATCCCGGAGTTGGCCTATCCCACGTACGAGGTGGGTGCGCTGTTGGCCGGAGCACAGGTCCGCCGGACGAACAGCCCGCCACCGGACTCCACCGGGATCAGCCTGGTCTGGCTGAATTCCCCAGCCAATCCGCATGGGGCGGTGCTGTCTGTGGAGCACCTGCACAGATGGGTGGCTTGGGGCCGGGCGCGATCGATCCCTATCGTGGTCGACGAGTGCTATCTGGAGCTGGGCTGGTCGGCTGAGCCGGTCAGCGTGTTGCATCCAAGCGTCGTCGGTGACTCGCTGGACGGTGTCTTGGCGGTGCACTCGCTGTCCAAGCGGTCCAACATGGCCGGCTACCGAGGCGGCTTGATAGTGGGCGACCCCGCCATGATCATGACCATCTGGTCACTGCGGCGCCACGCGGGCCTGCTCGTACCCTCCCCGGTGCAAGCGGCTATGACGGCGGCCTACCGCGATGACGAGCATGTCGAAGAACAACGCAAACGCTACGCAGCCCGACGCCACATCCTGGCTGCCGTGCTGTCGGCGGCGGGGTTCCGGATCGACGATTCGGAGGCGGGTCTCTACCTCTGGGTCACCCGCCACGCTCCGGCGATGGACACCGTCGACTGGTTCGCTGATCTTGGCATTCTGGTGGCGCCGGGTTCGTTCTACGGCCCCGCTGGTGGCCGACACGTTCGGGTGGCCCTGACCGCCACTGACGAACGTGTGGGTGCAGCAGTCGAGCGGCTCAGCGCAACAGGAGGACTGTGACCGCGCAGCCACAGGCCCACAGGACGCTGGTGAATGTGCCGATGATAAAGCGTTCAGAGGCGCCGGCACCGGGGCCGGGAGCGCGCAATTCCGGGTAACGCGCCAGCCCCTTCACCGCCAGGACCACTGCAATGCCTTCTGGCCATCCGGCGATCAGGGTTGTGGTCACCGCGATGCGCTCCAGCGCGCCGATCCACGAGCCCCCGCGGAGCAGGTCCTCGGGCGGCGTGGGGTCGGGTCTCCCGGGTTCGCGCACTCGGGGCGCGGTAGCGTCCGAGGCCATCCGCAGGACCGCGACGGTCAGCGGGCCGCCACCGGCAGCCGAGCCCACGATCACCAACGCCGTACACGCGATCAAGCCCGGCCGTCCGACCATTTCCGCTCTGGCGGCCACCACCAGCGCGGCGCAGAGAAGCACGACTGCGAGCGCCGGCCACACGGGTTGGCGGTTCCACCAGCCCGGCAATGCCGCGGCCAGGACGAGGCCGAGCAACACCGCGAGCACGACCGCCTGCATCACACCGCCTCGGTCAGTAGGTGTGCGCCCACCGGACGCAGGGCCTGCTCATGCCACCACCACGCGGCGTGCAGCCGCTGGCTGACCGCTTGCTTGCTGATTCCCAACAAGAGGGCGACCTCGCTCTGCGAGCGACCCTCGGCGACGAGGTCGACCGCCTGCCATCCCGCGGGAGAGCGGCGACGGACCACAGCGGCCAAGGCGCGCAAGACAGCCTCGGCGTAGGCGCTCGAGGTTGCCTCGGGACCCTCGACGGCAATGGCCTCCGTCGTCGACTTGGCCCGGTTGACCGCATCTCGGGCGTGCTCGAAAGCAGTCCCACGTGCCTTGCGGGTGCTCTCGGGAAGCGGGGTGCGAATCGTCCCGAAGCCGATACCGACCGTCCAACGGCGGGAGCGCGAGCAGCGCAAGGTCACGTCGACGACTAGAGCGGGGTCGTCGAGGACTCCCTGAACCTCGTCGCCGATGGTTCGTTCGAAGGGCAGGACCAGGCCGGCTGTGGCGCCTCGGCTGAGTTCGGCCAGGAGCTCATCCACCCGATCGACGTCGCGGCGGCTGCCGCGCTGATCCATGGTCATGACGGCGAGCATGGTTCCCCCTGACGACAATTCGTCAGACAAGTGTCACACCTTGATACACCCGGATCAAGCTCTGTGACTTGTCTGGCTGGAATTAAGCCCAGCAGCTTGACGGTCAGTTCGCGTGCAACGTCTTGTTGAGATCGCCCCAACTGCCCTTTCTGGGCAGCGCCTCCACCGAGCCGCTGACGCTGTTCCGGCGAAACAACAGCCCGGATCGACCGGATAGGTCACGGGCTGCCACGACGGCGGCATCAGGCAGGGTGACCTTCGTCCCCGCCGTGATGTAGCAACCGGCCTCGATCACGCATCCGTCGCCAAGGGAGATTCCGGTCCCGGAGTTGGCTCCGAGCAGGCAGCCCTCGCCGATACTGATTTGCTCCTGTCCGCCGCCGGACAGTGTGCCCATGATCGAAGCGCCGCCGCCGATGTCGGACCCGTCTCCGACCACGACTCCGGCGCTGATCCGGCCCTCGACCATGGACGCGCCCAGAGTTCCGGCGTTGAAGTTGACGAAACCCTCGTGCATGACCGTAGTACCCGGAGCGAGGTGGGCCCCGAGGCGAACCCGATCGGTATCTGCGATCCGTACGCCGGAGGGCAGCACATAATCGACCATCCGGGGAAACTTGTCGACGCCGTAGATCGCCACTGCGCCGTACGTCCCGCGCAGCCGGATTCGGGTCTGTTCGAACCCCTCGGGAAGGCACGGGCCGACGCTGGTCCAGGCCACATTCGTCAGGAGCCCGAATACACCGTCGAGATTCGCCCGGTTCGGCTGGATCAGCCGGTGGCTGAGCAAGTGGAGACGGAGCCAAACGTCGTAAGTGTCAACCGGCGGCTGGTCGAGATCCTCGATGACGGTCCGGATGCCGCGCAGCTCGACGTCGCGGCGCGGGTCCGCGCCGGCCAGCGCCGCGAATTCAGCCGACATATGGTGGGTGAGTTCCGTCTCGTCAAGAGCGGTCGTTCCGGACTGGACACCCGCGGGGACCGTCAGGGCCGGCTGGGGATACCAAGCATCGAGCACCGCTCCACCCACATGCACCGTCGCCAGACCGACGGCGCTCGCACCAGGACCAGTGCCGGCATCGGGAGCACCACCGGGAGGACTCGTCACCCCGGCAACGGTAGTGGGCTCGTTAGGCTCGCCGACGTGCCGACCCTGGACCTGTCACTCGACGCCGTCGCCTTGACCCGCGCCCTGGTGGACATCCCGTCGGTGTCCGGCAGCGAGCAAGAACTCGCCGACGCGGTCGAGGCCGCCCTGCGCGGACTCGGCCGGCTGGACGTGCGGCGCGACGGGGACGCGGTGGTCGCGCGTACGACGTTGGGTCGCGACGAGCGGATCGTGCTGGCCGGGCATCTGGACACCGTCCCGATCGCCGACAACGTACCGAGTCACGACGATGGCGGACTGCTCTACGGCTGCGGCACCTCGGACATGAAGTCAGGAATAGCGGTGATGCTCCGGCTCGCTGAAGCGGTTGCCGAGCCGGTCCATGACATCACCTGGATCTTCTACGACAACGAGGAGGTCGAGTCGTCGCGCAACGGCCTGGCGCGGCTTGCTCGCAACGACCGCTCGTTGCTGTACGGGGACATCGCGGTTCTGCTCGAACCCACGGGCGGCGTGGTCGAGGCCGGCTGCCAGGGCACCATGCGCGCGGTCGTCCGCATCGGCGGGCATCGGGCGCACAGTGCCCGGTCCTGGTTGGGCACCAACGCGATCCATGCTGCGGCGCCGCTGCTGGCGGCGTTGCAGACCTACGTCGCCCGTACGGTGGACATCGACGGCTGCACGTACCGCGAGGGTCTGAACGCCGTACGGATCAGCGGCGGCGTAGCCGGCAACGTGATCCCCGACGCGTGCGAGGTCGAGGTGAACTTCCGCTTCGCGCCGGATCGCAGCGCAGAGCAGGCCGAGGAGCACGTACGCGAGGTCTTCGACGGGTTCGAGATCGAGGTGACCGACTCCGCCCCTGGGGCCCTACCCGGACTGGCCGATCCCGCTGCCGCCGCATTCGTCGTCGCGTTGGGGGTCCCGGTTCAAGCCAAACTGGGCTGGACCGATGTCGCCCGATTTGCCGCGTTTGGGATCCCGGCGGTCAACTTCGGTCCCGGGGATCCGAATCTCGCCCACAAGAGAGAAGAGCACGTCCGAATGCGCACCATCCGCGAGTCAGAGGGCGTATTGGCCGCCTACCTCAGCGGGACAACGGCATGAGCCAGGCCGTACCGCCCGGGCATCATCCACCGGTCATACCTGACGGTGGCGTTGTTCCGGAGCGCCATCGGGGGCCGGTGGTACTGCGCCGCGGCCAGGTCAAACCCGATACGACCGACGAGCGGCTCCTGGACGCGCGCGGTCCCTCGGACTGGGTGCACACCGACCCGTGGCGCGTGCTTCGGATCCAGTCGGAGTTCGTCGAGGGCTTCGGTCTGCTGGCCGAAGTCCCGCGGGCAGTCAGCGTTTTCGGCAGCGCCCGTACCCCGCCAGGGCATCCTGACTACAACGCTGGGTATGCGCTCGGGGCCGCCCTGGCCCGGGCTGGATACGCCGCGATCACCGGTGGCGGCCCTGGAGTGATGGAGGCGGTCAACCGTGGTGCACAGGAAGCCGGTGGACTTTCGGTGGGCCTGGGCATCGAACTACCCTTTGAGCAGGAGCTCAACGCGTGGGTGGACATCGGGCTGAACTTCCGTTACTTCTTCGCCCGCAAGACGATGTTCGTGAAATACGCGCAGGCCTTCGTCATCCTGCCCGGGGGCTTCGGAACCCTAGACGAGTTGTTCGAAGCATTGACTCTGGTCCAGACCCGCAAGGTCACCCGGTTCCCGGTGATCCTGTTCGGTACGGCGTACTGGTCCGGACTGCTGGCCTGGCTGCGTGACGTCATGCTGCCGGCCGGCAAGATCGCGCCGCACGACCTCGATCTGATCACGGTCACCGATGATGTGGACGAGGCAGTGGCGGTCATCGCTGCCTCGGATGTGGGTCGCGGGCAAGCCGATCCTGATATCGCATGACACCATCGGCGTTGTGTTCGCTGTGCTGGTATTCATACTCGGACTTCTGGTCATCTCCGGGGTCCTGTTCGCCATAGGCGCCTTCGTCTTCGGCCGGGGGGAGGAACTTGCGCCTGCCCCCAGGGACAGCACTCCCGTGGTCCTGCCCGCGGATCGTCCACCCGATGCCGGCGACATCGAGGCTTTGCGGCTCTCGGTCGTCCTACGGGGTTACCGCATGCTCGAGGTCGACTGGGTGCTCGACCGGCTGAGTGAGGCGTTGACCGAGAAGGATCGCCAGATCGCCGCGTTGACCAATCAGCTCACCAGGCAACCGCCCGGCCAGTCGCTGGTAGCGGCCGACGCGCCGGCGCCGCCCAGGCCCATCCCGGTGCCGACTCCTCTGCCTGCGCCGCTGCCTACGCCCGTGCCGGTGGCCGACGACGGCCGGCCAGCCGGTGCCTAGTGTGACGGTGACCGTCGCGGTCGACGCACCACCGGAGCAGACCTGGGCCGCGATCGTCGACTGGGAGCGCCAGGGTGAGTGGATTCTCGCGACCACGGTGCGCCAGAGCTCCACGCAGGGCAGCGGCCTGGGAACCGAGATCGCGGCCGTGACCGGGCTGGGCCGATTCGGGCTCCGCGACACGATGCGGGTCACCGAATGGGATCCACCTCGACGCTGCACGGTGCAACACACCGGCCGGCTGATCCGGGGGCGGGGCATCTTCGAGGTCACCGGGTGTTCCGAAGGGTCGGTCTTCAGCTGGACCGAAGACCTCGACCTGCCGTTCGGGCCAATCGGCCGCCTGGCTTGGCCTTTGGTGAAACCGCTGACCCGGTGGGGACTCCAGCGGTCGGTCAACCGATTCGCGAGGTTCGCGCGGGCCTACCCGGCGGCGCCTGGCCGGTGAGCGAGGACAACCGCGTCCGTTGCGTGTGGGCGGAGTCGACGCCGGAGTACCGCGACTACCACGACACCGAGTGGGGCGTACCGCTGCACGGCGACGCTGCCCTGTTCGAACGGGTATCTCTTGAGGCGTTTCAGTCCGGCCTGTCCTGGTTGACGATCCTTCGCAAGCGGGATGCCTTCCGTACGGCATTTGCGAACTTCGTGATCGCCGACGTGGCTGCCTTCGATGAGTCCGATGTGGCAAGACTGATGGCGGATGCCGGGATCGTGCGCAACCGCGCGAAGATCAACGCCACCATCGCCAACGCACGCGCCGCGCTGAACGTGCCAGAGGGTTTGTCCGAGCTGCTGTGGGGCTTCGCGCCGCCCGCACGCCCCACGAGGCCGGTGCGGCTGGCCGACGTTCCGGCCACGAGCCCGGAGTCCATAGCCATGGCGAAGGTATTGAAACGTCGGGGGTTTTCTTTCGTCGGGCCTACCACGGCGTACGCCCTGATGCAGGCCACCGGAATGGTCGACGATCACGTGGCCGACTGCTGGCGCTCCGGACGGGAGTAGCTTCCCCGCGTGGTTGTTCGCGTTGCGGTGGCCGCAGCCAACCGTCTGGCGGCCCAGGCCGGAGTGGACGTCGCCGCAGGCGGCGGAAATTCCGTCGATGCCGCCGTCGCGGCTGTCCTCACGACCATGGTCACCGAGCCCGGCATGGTGTCGCTGGCGGCCGGTGGATACATCACGCTCACCGCCCCCGGCGAAGAGCCGTTGACTGTCGACGGCGGCGTGGAGATGCCCGGCCGAGACCGCCCGCAGTCCTGGTTCGGTGGTGGGGTGCGGGAGATCTACAGCGGGTACGGCGGCGGCGTCACCATGACTGTGGGACACGGTTCGGTCGCCACACCGGGCGCCCTGGCCGCACTCGCTCTGATCCATCAGCGGTCGGGTCGAGCGCCGTGGTCGGCGTTGGTCGGGCCTGCCGTACGAGCCGTCGAGTCGGGGTTTCCGCTCGGCAGGTCGGCGAGGCACTATCTCGAGTTCGTCCACGACAGCGCCTTCGGCTGGCAGGCCGACAGCCACGCGGCCCTGCACGGGCCAGACGGAGCCCTCCTCGGGCCGGAGGAGGCGGTTCGGATTCCTGCGCTGATGGCCTCCCTCAAGCTCCTGGCAAGCGAAGGTGTCGAGACGTTCTACCGCGGTCGGCTGGCGGAGTTGATCGTCGCTGACATGGATGCCCATTCCGGTCTGCTGGGTGCCCGGGATCTGGCCGAATACGAGGCGGTCTCTCGTGTGGCGCTGAGCTCGGAACACGGTCGGTGGCGGCTGTCCACAAATCCGGCGCCGGCCGTCGGCGGAGTCACTCTGACGGCGATGCTCGCGCTGCTGGCCGGCCGGCCGAGGGGGAACTGGTCGGCGCAGGACATCGCTCACTTGGTCGCGGTGCAGGAGGCTGTCCTTAGCTACCGGATCAACCACTTCGAGGGCTCGGCCGATCGGGTCGCGGCCGCCCGGGTACTGCTGCAGATGGTCGACCGGCGGGATCTGGCAGCAATGAGTTCCCCGAGTACGGCGCACGTGTCCGTCGCCGGTGACGACGGCGTGGCCTGCGCGATCACGGTCTCGGCCGGCTACGGGTCTGGCGTCATGACCCCGGGCACGGGGATCTGGCAGAACAACTGCCTCGGCGAACCCGAGCTCAACCGTGGTGGGTTGCACACCCTGGCGCCTGGGACACGACTGTTGTCCAACATGGCACCAACGGTGGCGACTCGGGCCGACGGCGCAGTGCTCGCGATCGGTTCGCCCGGAGCCGACCGGATCAGCACCGCGCTGGCTCAGGTGCTGGCCGGCCACATGCACGGCGGCCGCTCACTGGAGCAGGCAATCTCCGATCCGCGGGCGCACGTCCGGGTGGGTCCGACCGGAACCGAGGTGGATATTGAAGCCGGCCTCGCGGTCGGCGACCTGCCGTTGTCGATCAGGGAGTTCCCCGCCCACTCGATGTACTTCGGCGGTGTCGGGGCCGCGTGGTGGGAGCCGGACACCGGCTTACACGCCGCCGCCGACCCGCGCCGGGTCGGAGCGGTCCAGATCACCCCGCCCTGATCCGAGTGAAGGACGCCTTCTACCAATAGGTTCGATAGAAGGCGTCCTTCACTCAGGTGGAATCCAGCGGTTAGCGGCCGTGAAAGATGGCTTTCTCCTTGGCCACGAATGCCGCGACCGCGTCCCGGTGGTCTTGCGAAGCTCCGGTGCTCGCCATGAGTTCGCCCTCGCGGCCCAACGCGGTCGGTAGGTCCACGCTGGCTGCGAAATGCAATGCCTGCTTGATCGCGCCATAGGCGACCGTCGGTCCCTCGGCCAAGCGTTGCGCCAACTCCATTGCCCGGGCCATCAGATCTTCGTCAGGGACGACTTCGGTGACCAGGCCGATGGCGAGCGCATCTTGCGCCGAAAGGGGTTCGGCCAGCATCGCCAACTCCGTCGCCTTGGCATGCCCGACCAACCTGGGCAGCGTCCAGGAGGAGCCGGTGTCCACGGAGAGCCCGATCCGGGCGAACGCCAGGAGGAAGACAGCACGTGCGGCAGCTATCCGGAAGTCGGCCGCGAAGGCCAGCGAGGCGCCGGCGCCGGCGGCCATCCCGTTGACTGCGGCGATGACCGGTTTCGGCATGGTGGCGATGGCCAGGGCGATCGGATTGTAGTGCTCGCCCACCGTCGTCAATGGGGCCGGATCACCGGCCTGCAGCAGGCCGATGTGCTCCTTCAGATCCTGGCCCGTACAGAACGCCCGCTCGCCGGCTCCGGTCAGCACCACGGCGCGTACGGACTCGTCGGAGCCGATTTCCTGCAACCGGTCGCGCAACGCGACCTTCGAGTTGCGGTCGAGAGCGTTCATCGCCTCCGGGCGGTGCAGCGTGATCCTGGCGACCGCCCCTTGGCGGTCTACCCGCACCGACTCGCTCACACTTGCCTCCTCGCCAATGACACTCACGGACAGACCTCGTGACGGACTCCAGGAGCCGGCAGCGCCCCTCTGAGCCCGGGCGGCTGCCCGGTCCTCACGCTAGCGGAGCCCCGCGCTGTGGCTGCCTGAACCGATACGGGAAGATAATGGGTAACAGTCAAGCCAGTCGCTGCCCGCGTCGGATCATGTCGCGGGATCGGCGGGGCAAAGGAGGCACGCATGGCGGCGATGAAGCCGCGGACCGGCGAAGGCCCGCTCGAGGTCACCAAAGAGGGGCGCGGCATCGTCATGCGCGTTCCGCTCGAAGGCGGGGGCAGGTTGGTCGTTGAGATGTCACCCGACGAGGCCACCGCACTGTCGGAGGCCCTGAAGGGCGCCACTGGCTGACTTCACCCGGTCCGGCGGCTGCCTGCAGTACGACGGACCTGAACGGCCGAACCGACGAGGCCCCGGACGGCGCATGAGCGCCCGCCGGGGCCTTCGGTTGTGCATCATCGTTGCGGTAGCCCGCAGTATCGCGGTCAGCTCACATCCCTGAACGGGCCGCTTCGTACACCTCTGCGGTCCGTACGGCGATCGCCGGCCACCCGAATTTCGTGACCGCACGCTGACGGCCAGCGGCACCCATGGCGGCAGACCGCTGCCGATCGGCCAGCAGCTCGGTCAGCCGCGCGGCCAATTCTGCTTCGAAGGCCCCCGGGTCCGAGCTGTCGTAGTGGACCAGCAGTCCGGTCTGCCCGTCGGCCACGACCTCGGGGATGCCGCCCACATCACTGGCCACGACGGCGGTCCCGCACGCGGCCGCCTCGAGGTTGACGATGCCCAGCGGCTCGTACACCGATGGGCAGCAGAACACCGTGGCGGCGCTGAGCAGGCTGACCACCTCTGGTCGCGGCAGCATCTCCTGGATCCACACGACACCAGTGCGCTCGCGTTGCAGTAGGGCGACGCCAGCGGCGACCTCGGCCCCGAGTTCGGCGGTGTCCGCCGCGCCGGCACACAAGATCAGCTGCGCTTCGGGCGGCAGTGCACGAGCTGCGTTGACCAGGTGGATGACGCCCTTCTGCCGCGTGATCCGGCCAACGAAGATCACGTACGGCCGATCCGGGTCGACGCCTCGCGCCATCAGGGTCGCGTGGTCCTCGACCGGCGCATAGGCGGTGGCATCGACCCCGTTGTAGACGACGTGCACCTTGGCCGGGTCGAGTTCGGGATAGCAGTCAAGAATGTCGGCTCGCATGCCAGCGCTCACGGCGATCAGTGCGCTCGCCGACTGGAAGGCGGTCCGCTCGACATAGGTTGAGATCCGGTAGCCGCCGCCGAGTTGCTCGGCCTTCCACGGCCGGCGCGGTTCCAGTGAGTGGGCGGTCACCACATGCGGCACGCCGTGGAGTAGAGCGCCGAGGTGGCCGGCGAAGTTGGCGTACCAGGTGTGCGAGTGGAGCACGTCGCAACCGGCCACGGCGTCGGCAATGGCTAGGTCGACCCCGACGGCCTGAAGAGCCGGATTGGCCGACGCCAACGCGGCCGGCACCCCGTGCGCGTGTGCCTGCGGCCGGGGTGCCCCGAAGCAATGCACCTCCACGTCGAGATCGGTGGCTGTGTGCAGGGCCGCGACCAGGTGCTCGACGTGCACCCCCGCGCCGCCGTACACCTCGGGCGGAAACTCTCTGGTCAAGATCCCGACTCGCACGGCTGCCGACCCTATGCCTGTTCGGCGCCCGTTCGGCCTGATTCGAGGGCTGTTCGGGCTAGATTCGGGGCCATGGCTGCTGACTCGCGCGTCCTGGGCATCGTGCTCGCGGGTGGCGAGGGGAAGCGGCTGTGGCCATTGACCGAGGACCGGGCCAAGCCAGCAGTGCCCTTCGGCGGCAACTACCGACTCGTGGACTTCGTTCTCTCCAATCTGGTCAACGGCGGATACCTGCGATTGGCCGTCCTGACGCAATACAAGAGCCATTCATTGGACCGGCACATCACCACCACCTGGCGGATGTCGACGCTGCTGGGCAACTACGTCACGCCGGTGCCGGCTCAGCAACGCCTCGGGCCGCGGTGGTTCACCGGAAGCGCGGATGCCATCTACCAGAGTCTGAACCTGGTCTACGACGATGCACCGGATCACGTCGTCGTCTTCGGCGCCGACCACGTCTATCGGATGGACCCGCGGCAGATGGTCCGCCAGCACATCGACACCGGCGCCGGAGTGACGGTGGCCGGCATCCGGGTCCCCCGTTCGGAGGCTTCCCAGTTCGGAGTGATCGACACCGACGCCGAGGGTCGGATCGAGCGCTTCCTCGAGAAACCGGACGATCCGCCAGGCCTACCGGACAGCCCCGACGAGGTCTTCGCTTCGATGGGCAACTACGTGTTCACGACCGATGCGCTGCTGGACGCGCTGCGCAAGGATGCGGCCGACGAGGGCTCGCTGCACGACATGGGCGGCAACATCATCCCCATGCTGACCGCCTCCGGCGCGGCTCGCGTTTATGACTTCAAGGACAACGCCGTTCCCGGCGAGACCGAGCGGGACAAGGGCTACTGGCGCGACGTCGGGACCCTCGACACCTACTACGAAGCTCACGCGGACCTCGTATCGGTGCACCCGATCTTCAACCTCTACAACCGGCGCTGGCCTATCTACACCAATCCGCCCCAGCTCCCCCCGGCTAAGTTCGTCGAAGGTGGCCGCGCCGGTGACTCGATCGTCGGGGCCGGCGTCATCATTTCCGGTGGCGCTGTGAGCGGATCGGTGATCGCCCCGGGCTGCCGCCTCGCCCCGGGCTGCGACGTGTCCGACAGCGTGTTGATGGACAACGTCACCGTCGGGGCCGGTGCCGTCGTACGCCGCGCGATTCTGGACAAGAACGTCGTGGTCGCGCCTGGGGCCCAGATCGGCGTCGACCCGGTACGCGATGCCGAACGCTTTCACATGTCACCCGGGGGAGTGGTCGTCCTGGGCAAGGGCGCCGTCGCCTTGGCCGAGTGAGTTCAGCCCTCGCCCAGTGAGTTCATGTTTCGCAAACTTGCTCACGATCGGATGGCGACCAGCAGGCCGTCGCCGACCGGCAATACTGCCGTACGAACCCTCGGGTCGGCCCGTAACGCGGCGATCAGGTCCCGCCAGGCAATGGTGTCCGGATCGCGGGCGGACTGATCGGCGACCCGGTCCCGCCACAACAGTCCGTGCCACGCCAGGATTCCTCCGGGCCGCAGAATCCGCTGCAGGTGGGTCAGGTAGCCCGGGTACTCACGTGTGGTGGCATCGCAGAAGACCAGGTCGTACCCGCCGTCGGCCAGTCGGGGCAGGACATCAGCGGCCGACCCGTTGATCAGCCGAGCTCGTGCCGTCGGGACATCGGCCTCGACCAGGGCCGAGCGGGCCGCCCGCTGGTGCTCACCGTCGGAGTCCACCGATGTCAGCACCCCGTCAGGGCGCATGCCGGCCAGCAGCCACAGGGTCGAGACCCCCGCACCAGTGCCGATCTCGACCACCGCTCGGGCGTTCACGGCGGTGGCCAGGGTGGCCAGGGCCGTCCCCACCGCCGGGGCGATCGCCGGGCACCCCATCTCGGCGGCGCTCGACCGGGCACTGGCGATCAGAACCGGCTCGTCGGCGACCATGTCGGCGAAGGCGGGAACGGACATCGGAGGAAGCCTAGAGGGGAACAGGAAGCCGGTTCGGGTCGTTGTGCGTGTTGTGACGCTTGCGTGGGATGCTGGTGTGGTGAGCGAGTCCGGTACGACCGCCCCTGCGCCTGGGCAGCCTGCGCCGCCGGGCCAGGCTGGACTCAACGCTGCCTCCGGCTGGACACCGCCGACCTGGGACGAGGTGGTTCGCCAGCACTCGGCTCGCGTCTACCGCTTGGCCTACCGGTTGTCCGGCAACGCTCAGGATGCCGAGGACCTCACCCAGGAGACCTTCGTACGCGTGTTCCGCTCGCTGGCCAACTACCAGCCCGGCACGTTCGAGGGCTGGCTGCACCGGATCACCACGAACCTGTTCCTGGACATGGTCCGCCGCCGGCAACGGGTGCGCTTCGAGGCCCTCCCGGATGACGCCGAACGGCTGCCCAGTACCGGCCCGAGCCCTGAGCAGGTCTACGCCGATACGCATTTCGATCCTCAGGTGCAAGCTGCGTTGGATGCCCTCTCGCCAGAGTTCCGCGTCCCGGTCGTGCTCTGTGACATCGAAGGCCTGACCTACGAGGAAATCGCGGCCACCCTTGACATCAAACTGGGTACGGTCCGCAGCCGCATCCATCGCGGGCGAGTGCAGCTGCGAGCGGCACTGGCCCACCTCGCGCCCGGCCGGGTCAGGACAGCATGAACTGGGCGGACATGCACCTGGCCACCGAGGCCGTCGCAGCACTGGTCGACAACGAACTCTCCGGTGGAGCGGCCCAACGGGCGCGCATGCACTTGGATCACTGCGCCGAGTGCGCCGCGGCGGTGCGGGCCCAGGCCGAGGCAAAGACCGCACTGTTCGCCTCGGCTGGACCCATGCTTCCGGAGGCGCTGCTGACCCGGCTCGCCGAAATACCGTTCACCGCAGAGATGGCGCCCGGGATGAACGATGGAGTGATGGCATTGCAGGGCGGCTCGTTGATGTTCGGTGCCTCGGCGCTTCCCGCCGAGTCGCCGCCGCGTGCGCCCGGCTCCGGCCGCGGCCTGTTCCGGCTTCGCTGACGGCCCGGCGACCGCGATCGACAGGCGTGCCGTGCGGGTCGACCCTGGTACCTGACGCAGACTTCACGGCGGGCCCGCAAGAGTGGGGCGCGTGGATCAGGCACCCGGAGTCACCGACGCGCGCGCGGCGGCTCTGGGCTCACCAAGCCGTCGCGTAGATCCGCAGGCTGCTGTCGCCTTCGGCCGTCCGGCTGACGTGGCGGACTCGTTCAGTTCCGAGCGGCCCCGGTTGGCGCAGCGCCGCGATCCCGCGAAACTTCCGCCGCCGGAGATCCTGGCCCGCGCCTTCGGTCGACCCAGCCCAGAACATCCGAGCCTGGGCCGCGCGCCGGGGAGCTCGGAGCCGCCTCGCCGCCGCAAGCCCCTTGCTTGGTGGAAGGCCGACGCCGCCAAGGACCCGTGGCGCGACCCGGAGTCCGCCGCCACCCTCGGTGGCGGTGCCGCCTACGACGAGGACGAAGATCCGGACGCCGTCATACGCACCGACGCCAAGGGCCGTGCTCGGATCAGGCTCCGTGACATCCCGATCCGGTTGGCGGTCCTCGGGGTCGTGTTCGCTCTCGTCCTTGGCGCGGCTGCGGGCTCGGCGGGTTTTCTGCTCAGCAAGCAGGCGGGCGAGTCCCCCCTGTTCAAGCCCGGGGCACAGCTCACCGCGGTGGAGGGAGCGGTCAGCCGCCAACCGGGCTCGATCTCGGACATTGCCAATCGCGTCCTCCCCGCGGTCGTGTCGATCGAGGTGACCTTCGGCGACTTGGGCGGCACCGGTTCCGGCGTGGTGGTCGAGGAGGACGGCTATATCCTGACCAACAACCACGTCATCTCCGGGGCTGCTGCCAATCTCGACTCGACACTCAGAGTGGTCTTCTCCGACTCCTCATCCGCTGATGCGCGCATCGTCGGCCGTGACCCGGCCAGTGACCTTGCGGTTCTCAAGGTGGATAAGCCAGGTCTGGCGGTCGCCACCCTCGGCTCGTCCGATGACGTGGTGGTGGGGGACCCGGTGGTCGCGATCGGATCTCCGCTGGGACTGGCCGGCACGGTCACCACGGGCATCATCAGCGCGATTGATCGCCCGGTCAGGTTGGCCGGTGAGGGCACGGACACCGAGGCCGTGATCAGCGCCATACAGACGGATGCGGCAGTCAACCCGGGCAACTCCGGTGGCGCGCTGGTGGACGGCTCGGGGGCCGTCATCGGGATCAACACCGCGATCGCCAGCCTCGGCGGCGCGGCCGGCCAGGGCGGCAGCATCGGCCTCGGTTTCGCGATCCCGATCGACACCGCCCGCGCGATCGGCGAGGAACTGATCGCCACCGGGACGGCAGTTCATGCCTCCCTCGGCGTCAATACCCAAACCGTGACCGACGGCGAGCGTGATGGGGCCCAGGTGAACAACGTCGAAGCGGGTGGACCGGCTGCCGCCGCGGGACTGCAGGAAGCAGATGTGATCATCGCCATCGGCGACCGGGAGATCCGAAGTTCCGAGGAATTGGTCGTGGCTGTCGATGCCTACGATCCAGGCGAAACGATCACGATCGAGTTTGTCCGCGGGGACGACTCGCAGACCGTCGAAGCGGTTCTCGCCCCCGCCTGAGAAACCGATCCCGCTCCGGCGGCCGAACGTTGGGGCAGGACGAGTGCGTCGCCGCCAACCCGAGCACCGGGTTACATTTGGGGCTGGCTCGAAACAGCGGCCAGGCAGAGCCCCAAGGTGCCTGGCCGGGTGAAGCTGCGCGTGGGAGGGCAGGCTGGCGTGTTCGACTCGATCGGGTTGAGCGAGATCATGGTGCTGCTGCTCGGGGCACTGTTCATCTTCGGACCTGATCGGCTGCCTGGCTTGGCACGTGACGCGGCTGGCGCCCTGAAGCGGCTGCGGCACACCGTCATGGGAGCGCGCGGCCAGATCCACGAACAACTCGGCCCGGAGTTCGATCACTTGCGCGAGGTCGACCTGCGCACGCTGAATCCGAGGACCTTCATCCGCAAGCACCTGCTCGAAGACGAGCAGAGCCCGACGATCCACCGGCGTTCATCCGGCGGTGCGGGCTCTCGTGGTACGAGCAGCCGACTGGCGTCCACGCCCGCCGGCGCCGCCGCGGCCAGCGAGTCGTCCGGTACGAGATATCGGGTGGAACCGCCCTTTGATGCAGACGCAACCTAGCGGCCAGAGGCAACCTGGCGGGACGCAGGAGCCACCTAGCGACGTACGGGTGTCAGCCCCAAGGTCCGCCCGACCAGCCCGCGAGCGCGGATACTCAAGGAGTCAGCGACCGTACGCAGTGCCTTCGCGGCGGCCGAATCGGGCTGGCTGAGCACCAGCGGGATTCCGGAGTCGCCGGACTCCCGCAACGCCGGATCGAGCGGAATCTGCCCGAGCAATGGCACCGGTACCCCGAGCAACTGGCTGAGCTTGTCGGCCACCTGCTGACCGCCGCCGGAACCGAAGAGGTCCAAACGGCTGCCGTCTGGCAGGTCCAGCCATGACATGTTCTCCACGACGCCGACGATGTGCTGATGGGTTTGGGTCGCGATCGCACCGGCACGTTCGGCAACTTCGGCCGCAGCCTGCTGTGGAGTGGTCACGACGAGGATTTCCGCGCTGGGTACGAGTTGAGCCACCGAGATGGCTACGTCGCCGGTGCCCGGCGGCAAGTCCATGAGCAGGACATCGAGGTCGCCCCAGTGCACGTCGGCCAGGAACTGCTGCAGCGCGCGGTGCAACATCGGGCCGCGCCAGATCACCGGAGTGTTTCCCTTCGTGAACATCCCGATCGAGATGACCCGGATCCCGTACGACTGCGGCGGCATGATCATTTCTTCGACCTGCGTCGGGCGGCCCTGCACGCCGAGCATCCGGGGGATGGAATGGCCGTAGATATCCGCATCCACGACGCCCACGGACAGGCCACGCTCGGCCATGGCCGCCGCCAGGTTGACCGTGAGGCTGGACTTGCCGACTCCGCCCTTTCCGGATGCGACGGCGTACACCCGAGTCAGGGAACCCGGCTTGGCAAAGGGGATCTCCGGCTCCGCGGCATCGCTCCCGCGTACCTTCTTGCGCAACTCCTGCCGCTGCTCGTCGCTCATCACGTCGAGTTCGACCACCACTGAGCTGACGTCGGGCAGCGCCCTCACCGCCGCCGTGACGCGGTCGGTGATCGTCTGTTTCATCGGGCAGCCGGCGACGGTCAACCACACCTGGATGCGCACCGCGCCGGGGTCTGCGCCGATGCCGCGCTGGATGCCCTTGATCATCCCCAGGTCGGTCAAGGGCTTGCCGATTTCGGGGTCGTCGACCGTCGCCAAGGCAGCCTCGATCCGCTGGAGATCGGGCTGAATGCTCATGCTGGGTCAACTCCTCCGACGGGTGGGTGGTTACCCATCGTAGGCCGGAGGAGACTGCGGCTTCAGCTGCACTCGGCGCTAGGGTTGATGGATGAACGACGGCGTGGTGTCGCGCTCAGCGATGGTGGCAACCCGCCCGGATCCGGCCGCGCTCGCTTCCTGGCGGGTCTTTCTGCGCGCGCACGCGGTGGTCACCCGTCGTCTCGAGGCCGAGTTGTTGGAGGAGTACGCCCTGCCGCTCGGCTCGTACGACGTGCTCGTCCAACTTGTCGATGCCCCTGGACGTCGGTTGCGGATGACCGAGTTGGCCAGCGCGGTGCTGCTGTCGCGCTCAGGGGTCTCCCGGTTGGTGGACCGGATGCAACGTGAGGGACTGGTCAGCCGGGAGGCAGCCACAGAGGACGGGCGCGGCATGTATGCCGTGCTCCAACCGGCCGGGTTGGCTCGGCTGCGCGAAGCGGCTCCTACACACCTGCGCGGGGTGGCCGAGCACATGATCGGCAAGTTCACCGCGGATGAACTCGACGACCTCAGACGTCTGTTGGAGCGGCTGTGTGACACGCCGATCCCGCTGAACCAAATCACGGCCACCCTCGACGACGACCCCCAAGCGTGAACTGCGGCGCAGGCGCCCTCAGGTGTGCCGTGGGAGGGTGAGTGAGCGTGCCGCTCGAGGACTCCATCCAGTCCGTCGCCGCACACGTCCGCGCGGGTGAGCTGGACCCCGTCATGCTCGTCGAGCAGGCGCTGGCGGAGGCGGAGAAGGCAGGCGAGCTGAACGCGGTGGTCCATGTCGACGCCGACGCGGCGATCGATGCGGCGCGCCTGGTTGCCCGGGATCGCCGGGGGGCGCTGGCCGGGATCCCGATCCTGGTCAAGGAGATCATCGAGGTGGCCGGTCTGCCGTTTCGGTGCGGCTCGACCGTCTTTGACGATCGGATCGGGGAGCGCGACGCGGAGGTGGTCCGGCGGGCCGGAGCCGAGGGGGCGATCGTCATCGGCCTGGCCTACAGCCACGAGTTCGCCTACGGGTGCACCGGGACGTCCAACCGGATAGGCGCATGCCGAAACCCGGCGGATCTCTCGCGGGTCGCGGGAGGGTCCAGCGCCGGATCGGCGGCCGCTGTCGCGGCTGGCATCGTGGCCCTTTCCCTGGGCACGGATACGTCGGGGTCGGTGCGGCTGCCCGCAGCTCTGTGTGGGGTCGTCGGCGCGAAGCCCGGTCGAGGCCAGCTGCCCATGGACGGCGTCTTTCCGTTGTCCCAGAGCCTGGATCACGTCGGCGTCTTCACGCGCACGGTCGTCGACGCGGACTACGCCGTGGCCGCCCTCTCAGGTATGGATCTTCCGCTCGCACCCGACGTGGTCGGCGGTTTCCCGAAGGTCGGTGTGGTGTCCAATCCGGCAGCTAGGGACTGCTCCCCTGAAGTGCAGCGAGCCTTCGATGCAGTCCTGGCGGCGGTGTTCATGGCTGGCGCCCCGATGGTGGACGTGGAGCTGCCTGATTGGGCGGCCATGATCGCGGCGGTGGTTGACACCCAGGGTCCAGAGGCAGCGGCCGTACACGCTGAACTGTTCGG